>CAYRGA010000110.1:0-5877 GCA_964423705.1 uncultured Oscillospiraceae bacterium | reverse complement strand
CATTTAAAACAGCCGCATCGGACTGCCAGCGCAGAGCGTTGTCGGAATTGTTTTTTATATCATTTTTTATAATTTCAATTCTGCCCTTAATGGTTTCATTCTCTTTTTCAAGAGCAAAGGACTGTTCCTTTAATTTATTGATTTCCTCGTTTACTTCACTTAGTAAATCTGTCTTTGCACTTATTTGCTCGCTTATTATATCAAGACGCATTTTTTCATCATTGAGCTGCTTGTATGCATCATTGAACTTTTTTTGACCTTCTTTTAAGTTATCACGTTGTTTGTCAATATTGCGTATGGCAATATTTATATCCAAACCTTTTAAAGCCTCTCTCAAATCCAAAAATTTACGTGCTTTTTCAGACTGGATTCTAAGCGGCTCTACCCTTTCCTCAAGTGATACAAGTATATCCTTAATTCTGATAAGATTTTCGTCAGTTTGCAAAAGTTTCTTTTCCGATTCGTTTTTTCTGTATTTATACTTTGTAATACCGGATGCCTCTTCAAAAATGTGACGTCTTTCCTCGGCGCGTGATGAAAGTATCTGGTCGATTTTACCCTGACCGATAACAGAATATCCTTCCCTGCCCAATCCTGTGTCCATAAACATTTCATGAACATCCTTAAGGCGACACGGACTGTTATTTATGTAATAATCACTTTCGCCGCTGCGTGCAACACGCCTTGTGACGGTAAGCTCTTTGCTCTCAGTATTGAAAATTCCGTCAGAATTATCCAAGGTAATCGATACTTGCGCAAATCCGAGAGGGTTCCTCTTTTGAGTGCCGGCAAAAATGACATCTTCCATCCTGCTACCGCGCAGACTTTTTGCGCTCTGTTCGCCGAGAACCCAGCGAATCGCATCCGATACGTTGCTTTTTCCGCTTCCGTTAGGTCCTACTATGGCGGTTATTCCCTGCCCAAATTCCAAATCTATTTTATCCGCAAAGGATTTAAAACCCTGTAATTTTATATTTTTTAAATACACACAAACACCTCGTACCTACAATATCACATAATAATATTAACATATTTACGCATAAATATCAATATTTTTTCCGCAAATGTTCAAAGTGTTTACACTTATGTCACAATTTTCCACAGTCTTCATTGTTATGCCGTATTTTTTTAAGAAATATGTACTGTTACACTTTTTATGACCTATTGCCTCTGAAATTCGTGAAGGATTGCATATAACAGTAAGCTTCTTATTCGGCACAATATCAATCTGTTTTTCAACGGCATTTCGTATAATACGTCCCTCGGCAAGTTCCCTAATCGCCGGGTGATACGGTCCTATGACCGTATCGGCGTTTATTTCATCTGTCGTTTGCAAACCTACACGTATTACAGATATATTTTTACGTTTAAACATCGGTATCAAGACACTAAGTTGCTGCACGGCATCATCAAGAGTGAGCGGCTTATATACTCCACTTTTATACATGTTAAAAAGCTCTGTATCCTGTACCACCAAGGTTGGATATATCCTTACACACTCCGGTTTCAGCATTATGAGGTCCTCTGCTGTTTTAATCGTTTTTTCGGCACTGTCGCCGACCAAGCCCATCATCATTTGAAGTCCGAGTGAAATGCCGCAGTTTTTTATAAGTGCTGAAGCTCGCTTCACATCATCAAACGTGTGTCCGCGCGCTGAGCATTTCAGCACATATTCATCGCTTGACTGTACCCCCAGCTCTATGCAATTTCCGCCGTATTTTTTGAAATTATTCAGAATCCCTGTATTTATGCAATCCGGGCGCGTGGAACAGCGTATTGAACTTACATATCCGTTTTTAACATATTTATATGCAGCTTCCAATAATTCGGTCTGCTTTTCAATATCTATAGCGGTGAAGCTGCCACCGAAGAATGCGATTTCAATATTTTCATAATCAGAATTTATGCTTTTCAGATGGTTCTCGGTTATTCTCTCAACATCAAATGCGGTTGTATCCGTCATCTGACCGGTTATATGCCTTTGGTTGCAGAACACACAATCGTGCGGACATCCTTTATGCGGTACAAAAATCGGTATATGATATTTCCTTGATTTCACAAAATCCCCCCCGATGAACAAAATTTTTACTTCCAGCAGTCAACCTCATCCGAAAGTTGTATATCGGATGAATGAAAGACTATAGGCTTGCCGTTTTTATATTGCTGTTCAAAATTTTCGAGTGCTTTTAGAGCATGCTTACTTAGTATAATGATGGACGGCATATTTATAAGTGCCATCGCACCCATGGCTATATCGGCTATACCCCACAGTAAATCCGCACTCATCAGCGCACCTACCAAAATAACAACCACTGCCGCAATGTGATATACCGCTTTGAAAACCCTACCCGGAACTCGTTTTAACAGATAGAATAAACACTGGTCTACATAATACAAATTTCCCAAAAGAGTTGTAAATGCAAAAAGTATCATAGCAATAGTTACAAACACAGGACCCGCAATCCCGAAAACATTTTGAAGAGCCTCCTGCACATACGGTGCACCCGACAACTCCTTTGAAGGTTCAACTCCGGAACAAAGGCACATAAATGCAGTTGCCGAGCAAATAAGAATAGTGTCAATAAATACCGAAAGAACCTGCACAAGTCCTTGAGTCACCGGATGATTAACCTCCGCCGAAGCAGATGCATTAGGCGCAGAACCGACACCTGCTTCATTGCTGAACAAACCTCTCTTTATCCCATACATTATACATGAACCGCTGAATCCTCCGAATATTGCCTTGAAATTAAAAGCATCTTTAAAAATTCTCACTATGACCGACGGGAGCAAGCGACCGTTCAACACACACACGACAATTGCCGCAATTACATACAGCACACCCATTACAGGAACAAAAACACCCGTTACCTTTGCAATTCTTTTTCCGCCGCCAAGAAGACAATAACCTACAATAAGAGAAAGAACCACACCTACAACAAGCGGCGTGCTGCCCTGTTGATAAAAAGTATAAACCGAAAAGGTGGATTGCAGATTATAGGATGCGAGCATATTAAATCCGAACCCGTATGTAATTATCAGCAGAATAGAAAACACAACAGCCAGACCACGGCTTTTTAAGCCGTTTTCTATGTAATATGCAGGACCGCCGTAAAAATTACCGTCCTCACCGCGCTTTTTATAAATCTGTGCCAGAGTGCTTTCAATAAGTGCTGATGCTCCGCCAATCAAAGCTATGACCCACATCCAAAAAACAGAGCCGTAGCCACCGAAGTACAATGCGGTTGAAACGCCGATGATATTTCCGGTTCCGACACGTGATGCCGTCGATACCATAAGTGCCTGAAATGATGAAACTCCCTCCTTTTCGGAAGGCTTTTCGGCAACCGATTTTATCTGTGCTTTCAAAAGCCGAAGTTGTGCGAAGTCGGTACGGAAAGTAAAATATAAGCCGCCGACTATAAGCAGAATAATAAGTATATAGCTGTACAAAATATTGTTTACGTTTGAAATTACATTCGAAACAGAATCAATAATATTTTTCAAAGAATATGTCCTCCCTTGCTTTTGTTAAAACACTATAGGTGTAAAATATCTAATTTTCAAAGCCGCTTTGTTTGTATCTTATAAAGGATACTATAACCGAAAGCATGCTGAATATCTCACATAAAAGCCCGCCGAGCGAAAAATTAAATATATTGTGTATTATCCACGCCGGTGATACTACGAAAAGCTGTACGTATCTTATGTATTTTCCGTTTCCTTTCCACATAAATATTGTCATCAGCACAAGAGCAAAATATGTGAGTGATGACAAGAAAATTTGAAACAAATCACCGTTTATCACTATCAAGGAAATTACGAAGCATACAGTATACAATATCTCAATGGTACCTAAGTGCCACGGTTTATGTTCTTTCTTTGAAAGCAGTGCTCCTCGTACAAGATTTACTAAATTAAACAACGCGGCAGACAATGCACCCATAATCGCAAAATTCATAAAAAACATAAATCCGGCAATAGCTTGCATTATAAAAAATTTTTTAATGTTTCGCTCTTGAAACGAAACGACTGTAAACAGGAATCCGGCTATACCGAATAATTGTGCTGTCAAATTCATTGCATTCTCCTTTTCATTGCTTCATAAATTACAAACTATTGGTAATTATATCACAAAAGTATCAAATAATCAACAAAAAATTATTACAGTCTTATATGAATTCGGTTAGTCCTCACCGTTGATTATGCGGATTATGAATTAATGACGAAGAACCCGATTTTTAATTGATAAAATCGGGTTCTATGCAAATTATTCGGCGAAATTCAAAACCGAATTTTTTAAAGTTTCGAGTTTTTGCTTGGCACTTTTATCATCTTCGGATTTAACGCCGAAATAAAATTTTATTTTCGGTTCGGTTCCGGACGGTCTTACCGCAAACCAACCGCCATCAGCGAGGAAGAATTTCAATACATCCGACTTTGGCAGACCGTCAATTCCTTTTAAATAATCCTTAACTTCAGTAACTTCCAAAGGAAGAGATGAGGTTCTGAATTTACGCATAATTTCTTCTATCTGTTTTCTGCCGTCGATACCGGTCAGGGTCTTTGTTTCAAGCCCTTCCAGATAGCAACCATACTTTTCATACAGCTTTAAAAGCCGCTCGTATAAGGTTATACCTTCGGTCTTGCACTCTGCTGCAACCTGTGCGACCAGCATCGCCGCCACGACGGCATCCTTATCACGCGCATAGGTTCCCTTAAGATAACCGTAGCTTTCCTCAAGACCGAAAATAAATCGTTCCGGATTTCCTTCGTCTTCGAAATGCTTTATCTGCTCCCCTATAAACTTAAATCCTGTCAAAACATCGATAATTTCAACACCGTAACTTTCACCTACGGCTCTTACCATTTCCGTAGTAACTATCGTTTTTACAACCGAAGCTTTTTTTGAAAGCATATTTCTTTCATTCATGTTTCTTAATATATATTCACAGAGGATTGTACCGGTTTGATTTCCGTTGAGAACCACATATTCTCCGTTTGAATTTTTCACGACCACGCCGATGCGGTCGCTGTCGGGGTCAGTACCGAAGATGATATCCGCATTTTCCCTCTTGGCATATTCTATCGCAAGGTTAAATGCCTCGGAATTCTCCGGATTGGGTGATTTAACGGTTGGAAAATCTCCATCGGGCAATTCCTGTTCCGGCACCACCAAAACATTTTCGACACCTATATCCGAAAGTATACGGCGCACCAAGATATTTCCGGAACCGTGGAGAGGTGTATATACAATTTTAAAATCTTCCGGTATTCTTGTTCCGAAGGATTGCTCTTTTATCGCTTTAATATATGCTGCATCAATGTCATTTCCGATTACCATGGGTTTGTATTCCGAAGAGAGCTTTATATCATCAAATATATCGGTATCATTTATATAAGCGATAATCTTTTTTGCTGTTTCCGGCGCTATTTGAGCACCGTCATCTCCATAAACCTTGTAACCGTTATATTCTTTTGGATTGTGACTTGCGGTTATCACCACGCCTCTTGCACATCCAAGATATTTGACAGCAAACGAAAGCTCCGGTGTCGGGCGCAAACCATCGAAAATATAAGTTTTAATTCCGTTGGCACAAAGTACATTAGCACACTCCCAAGCAAAGTTTTTTGAATTATTTCGCGAATCATACGCGATAACAACACCCTTTTCGCTATCGGATTCACTGTCAAGGATTTCATTTGCCAAGCCTTGGGTTGCCAAACGCACGGTATGTACATTCATTCTGTTTGTACCTACAGCCATAACGCCGCGCAGTCCGCCGGTTCCGAATTCCAAATCACAATAAAAGCGGTCTTCTATCTCCTTTTCGCTGAGATTTCGGAGTTCAGCTTTTTCGGAAGCTGTCACAGCAT
>CAYRGA010000109.1:0-5930 GCA_964423705.1 uncultured Oscillospiraceae bacterium | reverse complement strand
CTTTTATATAGTGATATTCATCGCACGAAAACAAAAAAACATCTCCGGGTTTAAAATCACAGAGCGTTTCATTTACACATAAAGTGCCACTGCCGCTTTTTATCACGGAAATTTCAACTGACGTATAAATGTGATGAGAAAACGGCATTTTATCTGTGCTTATACTCGAACAGACTATTTCGTTTTTATTATCGAAAATACTTTTGTTTTGCGGAGCGTTGTTTTTTAACGGCATTTTATCACCTCATGATTTATCATTGCAACATTTACGGATGCTTTTAACTAAATATAGCATATTTTATATTGCGTTGTCAAACTGCATATTTATGTTTTTGCCGGTAACAAATTTGATATCTAAAACATATTATACATTGAAACAAATTCACGGAGGTGTTTTAGATGTTTGGAAAAGGTAATTGCTGCGGTTCATTGTTTGGCTCGAATGACGGAATACTTTTCTTTATTCTTGTATTCCTGCTTTTGTTTGGATGCTGTGATAATAATTCTTCAAACGGCTGTGAGTGTTAAGGAGGTATAATGATGTTTGGTTTATTTGGCAGAAACGGAGGCTGCGGAGAAAGCAGCACAATTTTATGGTTCATAATTCTCATAATATTGCTTTTTATGAACAACGATGATGATTGCTGCACCAATAACGGCTGCGGCTGCGGCTGCGGCAACATGTGATTCGGAGGTAATGTTAATGGGTGATTCGTGCTGTAATCCTTGCTCAAATCCCTGCTGTAATCCTTGCGGCAGCGGAATATTTGATGGTGGAATATGGACCTGGATTATAGTGGCAATAATTATAATCTGGATTGTATCCGATAATAACAAATGCGGCTCGGATAACAGATGCTGTTGAGGTAAATGAAATGTGCCTTATCTCGAAATGAGATAGGGTACATTCGATTTTTCACACAATTTATGTCAATAAATAACAGCTTTTTACCAAAATTTTTGGTTATTAAAGCATTGAAATAATTTGTCATCTATGGTAATATTATAGTACAATATTGAAAAACAAAAATGTTCAATTAATTATTTGCCCTTAGGAGGAAAAGCTGTGTCACATCAAGACGAAAGAAAACCGATATACGGAAAATTAACTGTTATATGCATGAAAGGCTGCGAAGAAATTGCCGCAAAAATCGATTGGTATTTGAAGAAATTCAGAGAAGAATATGAAGAAACCGAAACATATATAGCAAAGTCGAAGTGCTTGCGCTTCGGTTCCGGTGAAGCTAAATGCGTTTTGAATGAAACCGTACGCGGAAATGATGTATTTATTATCTGTGATATGTTTAACCATGGAGTTACATATGAGATGTACGGCATGGAGAACAGAATGAGTCCGGACGACCATTTTCAGGATTTGAAGCGTATCATAGCTGCGATAAGCGGTAAAGCCAGAAGAATCACAGTAATCATGCCTATGCTTTATGAGGGCAGACAGCATCGCAGAACTGCCAGGGAATCCCTTGACTGTGCACTTGCTCTTCAAGAGCTTGTGACAATGGGCGTTACGAATATCATTACCTTTGATGCTCACGATGCCAGAGTACAAAATGCTATTCCGATATCGGGATTTGATGATGTACAGACCACATATCAGATGATAAAGGCACTTACAAGAGTTGTGCCGGATATAAATTATGATAAAGAATCTACGATAGTAATATCTCCGGACGAGGGCGGTATGCACAGATGTATGTATTATTCGTCGGTACTCGGACTTGACCTCGGTATGTACTATAAGAGAAGAAATTATTCTATAGTTGTGAACGGTAAAAACCCGATAGAAGCACACGAATATCTCGGAAGCAGCGTCGAAGGAAAGGACGTTATGATTGTGGATGATATGATATCAAGCGGCGAATCGGTGCTTGATATTGGCAGAAAGCTTAAAAGTCAGGGTGCCAGAAGAATATTTATTTTCACTGCCTTCGGTCTTTTCTGCAACGGTCTTGATGCTTTCGATGAGGCATATAAAAAAGGTGAGATTACAAAGGTATTTACGACAAATCTCGTTTACCGTACTCCTGAATTAAAAGAAAGAGAATGGTACTGTGAGGTTGATATGTCGAAGTATATCGCATTGCTCATAGATACACTTAACCATGATGAAACCATAAGTCAGCTCTTGCTGCCTGTCACCAGAATTGAAAAGCTTATGGAAAAGCATAAACAAGAGCTTAAGGAACAGGTTTCAATGTTTGAAAACGAAAATAAATAATTTTTTAATCAACCCAATTTTTAACGATTGGGTTGATTTTTTTTTAAAGTATTGACAATATTGTTTTTTTGCAGTATTATTGTATTAGATGATTAATACAATAATACTGAGGAGGGATAAAATGGACTGGAGCTTTAGCAATGACCGAGCCATATATACGCAGATTGTGGAAAAAATACAGCAGTGTATAGTGTCGGGAAAGCTTAATCCCGGCGAGAAGATACCGGCAGTACGTGAGCTTGCTGCGGAAGCCGGAGTAAATCCGAATACCATGCAGCGTGCACTGGCTCACCTTGAGCAAATCGGATTTTTGTATTCTACAAGAACCAGCGGACGTTATGTTACCGAGAATACAGCGTTGATTCAATCGAAAAAAAATAACGTCGCGATGGCGGAGATTGAAAAATTTTTTGAAAAGATGAAAAATCTGGGATTTTCAAAGGATGAAATTGTATGGTTTATTAAAAATTATGAAACGGAGGTAACAACTAATGAATGAGTATGTAATGCAGTGTAACGAAGTTACGAAAATGTACGGCAACGTAAAAGCACTCGATTCGGTGTGCTTAAATATAAGCCGCGGCAGAATAACGGGACTTTTGGGGCCTAACGGAAGCGGCAAGACCACTCTTATAAAAATAGCAAACGGACTTTTAATGCCAAGCACCGGAGATATTTTGATAAACGGTAATCCGATAGGAACGGAAAGTAAAAAGTCGATTTCTTACCTTTCGGATTGCCTGTGCCTGCCGGAATGGATGACAGTCAGAGAATTGGTGGATTACTACAAGGATTTTTTTGAAGATTTTAACTTTGAAAAGTCAAAGATAATGCTTGAAAATCTGAGCTTGGATATGAACAAAACTCTTAAAACCATGTCGAAGGGCACTAAAGAAAAGGTTCAACTTGTGCTTACCATGAGCCGCGATGCGGACTTGTATCTTTTGGATGAGCCTATGGGCGGAGTAGACCCCGCAACAAGAGATTACATTTTAAATACCATAATTTCAAATTACAATGAAAATTCGTCTGTGGTTATTTCGACTCATCTTATTTCCGATGTGGAAAACATTCTCGATGATGTTATCTTTATAAACAGTGGAAAAATCGTTCTGCATGATACCGTAGATAACATCCGTGAAAGCAGACAAATGAGCGTAGATGCGCTTTTCAGGGAGGTATTCAAATGCTGAGAAAACTTTTAAAATACGAATTTAAAGCTAACGGAAGAATTTTATTGCCGCTTTTTGCAGCTGCAATACTATTGGCTGCAATGTCATCCGTGTCGGGTAGGCTTTTTACGGACAGTGAGTCGGTTATCGATTTTAATATACTTAAAATAATCGCTCTTTTGCTTATCGTGGCATTTTTCATATTCATAGTTGCTGTGGTTGTGGTGAGCCTCGGAACATCGATACTGAGGTTTAAAAATAATCTTCTGGGTAAGGAAGGATATCTTTCAAATGTTCTGCCTGTCACCGCAAAGCAGCAAATTGCCGCAAAGGTGATAGCGGCATGTGTGTATGAGATTTTGGGATTTATTACCACTTTTGTATCCGCATTGATTTTCATATTTATTGCAAGCGATGGAGCGGCAGTCGACCGGGCTGAGGCATTAAGAGCAATCAAAGTGCTTTTTTCGGGATTTGGCGGACATATTGCGGCTTTACTCATTGAAGGAGCAGTGCTGTCACTTGTATCTCTTGTCGGAATGAATCTGATGTTCTATGCATCCTTGGCAGTGGGACATAGCTTTAATGATAAAAAATTGTTAAAATCCATATTGGCGTTTGTTGGCTTCTATTTCGTGACACAGATGATAAACGGCGGACTTTTAAATGTAGCGGCGATTGCACATGTATTTTTTGACGTTACCGAGCTTATAAGTGTTCATGTGGGAATTATATCAGTTATCGTTTTACAAAGCTTATATGCGGTTGGATATTTTGTAATAACAAATTATTTTATGAGAGCAAGACTTAATCTGGAATAAAAAAACGCCTGCCTCACGGCAGGCGTTTTTTTTCGGCTCCTTAGAACATGTCGAATATTTCTTCGAGAGCATCACTTACATCATAATAATTATCTTCATATTTACTGAAATCATCTTCCAATTCATCCTCGGAATGTTCAAATATCATATAATCATCAAGTTCCGAGATTTTATTGAATTTAGCACCTTTGGTAACAGAAAGCTCGGCACGTACATAATCATTTTTAAGCGAAACGCTAAAGCCTTTCTTATTGGAGCAATCTCCGCCTACAGAGAATAATTCGTCGCCGTTTCCGGTTACTCTGAATTTATAGCCTCCATTATTTAAATCCGCCGAAAGTGATACCTTTCCGGATGAGTAATAGGAATCATCGGATTTAAAAGCGATGGTGTAATCGATTTGATTCTTAACCGGTATGATGTTTCCTTCGGAATATATTCTAAATTCTTCATCATTGCTTTCTGTTTTAATCTGCCATAAATCAAGCATGTTTTTAATGCTGTTAAAATTAAATTCCAGGCTGACATCTTCGTCATCGATGTCAAATTCCACACCAACCAAATAATCCTTGTAGGTTAAAAATTTGATTTCAAACGAATCTATAAATTCGGAATCTCTGATTTCGTCTTTCAATTCATCAAGGATGTCGTCTACGGACATATCCGATTTAACGGTTGAAAACGTTTTATTAAATTCCTCGTCATCGCTTATAATGTCAATGCAGTTCAGCAAGCAATCCTTGATATCATTGCCATCAAAGCGGATTTCGGCGGAATGAACCTTTTTATCTTTTCCATCAATTTTGATTTCGGTTTTGTCCTTTTCGATAACTTCGCCTGCTTTTATGAGATTTGCCAATTCTTTCTTAAGTTTTTTACTTAATTCACTGTAGCTATCTACATCCAGGCTACTTTTGAAGATGTTTTTAAAGGAAATATCGGCATCTTCGGATATATAATCACGGGCATCTCTAAAGTCGCTGTTATAGACCTGTTTTCCGAAATTTTTGGCATCGACGGTTATGTATTTGTCATCGATAAGCTCCGGTAATGCAAAACCGATTTTTTTGTTGTCCCATATAAGATTTGCGCTTATGCTTTCACCGTTGGCTTTTGCACTTGCATCAAATGAAAGCTTGTCCTTTGAGCCCACATATGCGATGCTTGAATTAATATCGGCATCGTTTTCATATACGTGAACATTAAGTGAAGTAGTAAAATCGGAATTCTCATCGATTTCAAATCCGAGTATTTCATTTTTCAATTCGTTGACTTCTTTTTCAAGCTTGTTTGCTGTGTTGAGCATGGAGTACTCAACATATGTCTTCGGCATGAATGTACGCATAAATTGAGCTTTCGCCAGGAAGCCGCCCATTAATACAATGACTATCGCCGCGATAACACCAAGCACGGCCTTCGGTGCTTTTTTGTGTGATGAACCGGGCGTGATAATTTCATTATTTTCATATACGTTCGGTTCATAATTCATAACTTCGCCGTTATCCTCTGTTGAAGCTCCGCATGTTGTACAAAATTTAGCTTCATCGGGAAGCTCGGCACCGCATTTACTGCAATACATAAAATCACTCCGTTTTCATTATAATATGACATGATTATATCACATATTATACATAATTTCAACATATATTTATTTTTTGTAAAGCTATGGTTGTAGGTTTACAATAGATGTGTTACATTCCG
>CAYRGA010000108.1:835-5958 GCA_964423705.1 uncultured Oscillospiraceae bacterium | reverse complement strand
ATACTTTATCGTGCTAAAGTTGTAAAGTGTTATTTGAGAAAATTATATACAGAATTTTTATATTTTTTTATGAAATATTCCCAAAAAGAGCAGAAGCTGTGGAATATTTCATCCCACAGCTTATATTTTTTCGATAAATCAATCATTATTACAACAGCAATCGCGTCTGTCGGGCTCCAAGCTGTCAAAATGCTTTTTTTCCGGCGGAAAAAATTCATCAACCGGGAAACGAAGCCTTTCAAAGAAGTCACACGGGTCGCTGTCGGTCGATGTTACGCACTCCTTCTGAGGAATACAATAGTCAATCACCGGTATAAGAAGCTGTACATCCCTTTCAAGCCGTACAATGGTGAATAAGCCCAGAGTAACGTATACTTTTCTTATATTGCTGTTATCCACTATCACATCGTCGAAAACTCTGCATATGCTTTCAGGAATGGAATTAACGTCAATTTCACCGCAACAGCAACAGGTTTCAGTCGGCTCAGTTATCTTCGCAGCGAGGCAAATGGGGTCAACCACTTCTGTGTGTGTCAGCTTTTTTACGTGACTTGATACTGTTTTCCGCCAATCGTCGGTTCGCCTTATTAAAAGTATCTTCATCAACTATCCGCAATTCATTCCGAATATGCCTGTACTGCTCCTCAGGCGGTATATCCCGTCTTTTTGCCGATATGAAATCTACAGTTTCGCTTTTATTGTTTATCAGTATTCCCGTATACAACGGATTCGCTATAATTCGACGCACCGTCTTACCGCTCCAGCTGCCGCCGAGCTTGGATGGAATTTTTAAGTCGTTAAGCCTGTCGGCAACTTTGCGAAGTCCGATATTTTCGTTCGCATACATATCAAATATCATGCGTACCGTGTCCGCCTCCGCTTCGTTTATCTTAAGCTCATATGTATTAAGCTTTTCATAACCGTATATCAAATTAGGAACTCGTCCATTTTTTGCGCCTTGCTTTTTGCCGAAAATAATTTTTTTGGAAAGTCCGCATGACTCCTCCTGTGCCAGTGCCGCAAATACTGTGAGTACAAATTCGGATTCACCTATTACCTTTTGATTAGCACCTACAAATATTACATCTACACCGTTACTTTTCAAAAGACGTATTCCGTTGAGAAAATCCACCGTATTTCTGGCAAAGCGGCTTATATCCTTCACTAAAACCGCATCAAATAAACCCTTTTCGCTGTCGGAAAGCATTTTTAAAAACTCAGTCCTTTTCTGCATGCTTTTTCCGCTTATTCCTCTGTCAGCATAGACATTCACCAGTATATCCTGTCTTTTTTGAACATATTCGTCAAAAAAGTATCTTTGGTTTTTTAACGAATTGAGCTGTTCATCACTTCCTGTAGATACTCTGCAGTAAGCCGCATATCTCATAGCTTTTCACCACGCATACTTAATTTCGCCTCCTGCATATAGAATATTCGCAACACAGCAAAAAAATACCGCCGATAATACGGCGGTATTTTCCGATATTAGATGTAATCTATATTGATTTCAAAGTATTTCGACAAATATATCAACGATACTGTATTAAGCTTGTAAAGCTCCTGCTTAAACGATGCCTTTTCTTCATTGGTCATTTCGTTTATCAGTGCTTTAACACTGTTTATATCCTCGGCATAGGTAGTGCGCACATATGTATTTGTAACGATAGTACCCTCTTCTGCGGCAGCCAAAGTTTCGGTGATATCCTTTATGAAATACTGAGCGATTTCTGTACCCTTAGCATCAAACAAAATTATTTCATCTGAGATTTTGCTTTCCATATCAGCCAGTGTATTGGTGAGGTTGTTGCATATTTCGGCACTTAACTCAGCCTCTACCGCAGCATATTTTTCCTTTGCGGCAGTAAGGGTATCGTAGTTTGTGACATGTGTTTTTTCTGCATCGTTCAATGCTTTGTATGCCGCCTCGGCTTTGCTGATGGCGGATTTATTATTGTCCAATTCATTTTTTGTTATCTCGCCTATTGCATCGATTTTGGCAATTACATCGTCAATCTTTTCTTGATTGATATTTTCAGTTGGAGCATCACCGCTGTCATCCGAATCGGAGTCGCCCGAACTTGAACCGCCGGAACTTGAACCGCCCGAGCTTGAGCCACCCGAGCTTGAGCCACCTGAGCTTGAACCACCTGAGCTTGAACCACCCGAGCTTGAGCCACCTGAGCTTGAACCACCTGAGCTTGAACCACCCGAGCTTGAGCCACCTGAGCTTGAACCACCCGAACTTGAACCACTGTTTGATGAATTGTTTTTATTATCATCCTTCTTATCTGCATCCGTCGTACCCGATGCATCTGTTTTATCATCCTTTTTTTCCTCTGCAGCCTTTTGATCTACAATTATAACCAATGCCGCCGCAAGCTCTCCTCTGGTAATGTCAGCCTCAGCGCGGAATTTACCGCCTTCTTCAAGCGGGAAATAACCGAGGGCAATGATATTTTTAACATCAGCCTCTGCCCAATCGGAAACTGTGTCGGAAACGGCCACCGTTTTATCCGATTTTCTATTGATTATTCTGTTTAATATAGCGCATACCTGCTCGCGGGAAACATTATCGTCACCTCGGAATGTAGCATCCTCAAAGCCATTAATATATCCTGCGCTTATCGCTGTAAGAACCTCCAGATAATACCAATCCGCCGTGCTTACATCAACAAAAATATTGTCAGCCATGGTTTTAAAGCCGAAGGTTTTGTTTATCATTTTGCAGAGCTCTGCTCTGGTGAGGTTTGCCGCGATGCGGAATGTACCGTCCTCATAGCCGTTTATTATACCTGCATCGACCAGCTTGTAGATGCCCTTGCCGCTCTCGCTCTCGGCATCAATATCGCTGAATTTAACGGTATCGGCAAAGCTTACACAAGCGGAACCGATAGTCATGGCAGATGCCAGTAAAAGTGAAATAATTTTTTTCATATTCATCCCTCCCGTTGTTTAAATAAATGGGTGAGTAAATTACCCACCCATTTATATTTTTGATTATCTTGCCAAATATCTTCTTAAGTCAACTGTGATGTTTCCTGTCTCAATACCCCTTACGGTTTTTGAAGAAACAGTTCCCTTGTAAGCGTCGATGTTGTATCTATACTGTGAATATTCCGGTACGTATTTATAAGACTGTATCTTATCTACTACCTTCTGTGCCTTAGGATATTTTGTAAAGTAATTAGCATCAAACAGTGTACCGAATGCAGAATTTACGGTAAATGCAGGGTCAGCATTTTCCAAAAGAATCTTAAATACCGTATAGAAATCTTCACCGTCCGTTATCTGCACGTCCACATGTCCCGGAAGTACGCTGTAATCTCTGTCAAGGTATTCTGCATACAAGTCAAGAAGCTTATTGATTTGTTCTTCGTACGTGTTGTACAAGCTTTCGATTCTGTGATTTACATCAAGAAGCTTATCAAGAGTCCAGCCCCTAGGAAGCTCCTCATTCTCGATAAAGTCCATAACGATGTCGTTGGCTTTATTTGCGAATTTAGCTGTAATCTCCGCATATCTTGTAAGTACATCCATAATCTGAGCATCGGAGAGTGTACCGTACCATACGAATGCATCGTGTGCAAGTATAAGCTCATTCAAAACACCGTTATAATAATCTATAAAGCCGTTTTTGAATTTGTAGCCGCTCTTATTTCCGCTTGCCTGTGAGATATCTCCGTTAAAGAATATATCATCAAGGAGATTTCTGTTCAACAAGTTCTGCAAATATGTGTTCTCACTGTACTTAAACACATCCATGCTCTGTGCTTTGTTAACTACCTTGTTCATTGCTCTGTCATAGAAGTGGTAGAGCACATCACCAATATAGTTTACAGTAGTCGAAAGTGCTGCCGGATATTCATATACGGAAGTAGTGTTTCCGTTAGCGACATCCTCATCAACTCTATCACACTGCTCTTTCAAACCGTTTGCAAACGAAGTTATCGCATCATTTACATAGCCCTCGATATAGCTCTTGCCCACGAGGTCGACAAGCTTAACATAAGCATCGCCGAAATGCGGAATAAGGAAATCATTGTTAATCTTATTGAAGTCATATGCACTCACTGCTGTGGCAATCGCGCGAATCATGGAAACATTGTCTTTATTAATCTTAATGTAATCCTCTTCGTTTTTGAAGATGTTTATCAAATCCTTGTACGCCTGTGTATCCTTGTATGCTTCGATAGCCTTATCCGCATACTCGGTAATTAATTCGCGTACATCATCTCTGTTCACATCATTGATGAAATCATTGATTACGCCTTCAATGTAATCATCAATTGCATTATCAATGAAGTTTTTGGTTGTAGCGTCAATAGATCCGTCAACATAAGAATCTGCAATCTTATTTGCATATTTCTTGATTTCTTCATCAATAAGTGCCTTTTCTGCAGCTGTCAGTGTATTATTCTTATAATCATCGATAACCCTTGATGCATTTGACTCTATGAGTGTATCAATTTTAGTTTTGATAGCTCCGCCGGCTGCATATTCATCTCTGATATATCCGGGAACATCATTTTCCATGATGTCATCGATAACGTCTTTTAATCCGGCTTCGCTTGTATCAAATGTATCATTAAGATACTTGTCAATCATTGCTTCGACATATGTTTTAATGTATTTTTTAACTGTAGGCTGAAGCGACACGTTATTGTAAGCATCCTCAACAAGCTCCTTGGTATTTTCAGAATAATACTTATCAAACAAATCATCAAAATGTTCCGGATTTGATGAAACATAGTCATCATAGAAAGCATTAAATCTTTCATTGTCATTTACAAACTGCTCAAATGCTGTTTCAAGATTTGTATCATTCTCTATAAATTTCTTGAATGCCTGCTTAAAGTTTGCATCATTCTTTATAAATTCATCATATGCCTGCTTAAAGTTGTCGTCATTTGTTATAAATTCGTCAAATGCCTGCTTAAAGTTGTCATCATTCTCGATGAATTTATCAAATGCTTGCTTGAAGTTTTCGTCATTCTCAATGAATTTATCAAATGCTTGCTTAAAGTTTGTATCATTTGTTATAAATTCGTCAAATGCCTGCTTGAAGTTGTCGTCATTCTCAATGAATTTATCAAATGCTTGCTTAAAGTTTGTATCATTTGTTA
>CAYRGA010000108.1:0-735 GCA_964423705.1 uncultured Oscillospiraceae bacterium | reverse complement strand
TAAATTCGTCAAATGCCTGCTTAAAGTTGTCGTCATTCTCAATGAATTTATCAAATGCTTGCTCAAAGTTTGCATCATTTGTTATAAATTCATCAAATGCCTGCTTGAAGTTGTCGTCATTCTCAATGAATTTATCAAATGCTTGTTTAAAGTTATCGTCATATGATATAAATTCATTAAATGTTAAGCCAAAAATTTCCTCATCCGAACTAAACTCATCAAAATAATCATCATACATGTCATCAAAATATGAGTCATAAAATGCATCAAAATTATCATCAAATAATGTTTTTGCATTATTATCAAAATACTCACTGATATCATTATTTATTGCTTCCATGTCACTAGCTGCCAGTATACCGTCAATATAATAATCTACCGTTGTATTGTCAAATATACCCATTGTTTCCATCAATGCACGTGTGAGATCCCTATCATTGGTGAATTTGGTCTTAACATCATTTTTAAGTGCAACATTAGAAATTAGTTGGTCACTTAACCACGTTTGCAATTTAGACTTAAATTCAAGATTTTCCTTCAATGATGCTTTTGCTTCTGTCTTTATGCTATCCATTATTTCAGGATTTGTAGATATAGCTTCTTTGATTTCATCTCTCAGCGAACCGGCATTTTTAATTGCATTCATGATCGATGTCTTAATTGTGTCATCAGTCTTAACTGCATTCATGATTGATGTCTTAATTGTGTCATCAGTCTTAACTGCATTCATGATCG
>CAYRGA010000107.1:0-6000 GCA_964423705.1 uncultured Oscillospiraceae bacterium | reverse complement strand
GTGTATCATAAATGAAGGGGAAATAAAATTATGAAAAAATTTATTGCATTATTACTTTCGGGTGCCTTGACTGTAGCGGGACTTTGCGCATGCGGCACCGACACAAAAGACGGAAATAACAGCACCGATAAAAAGGAAGCTAAAACAAGCTATGAGAATCTCACAGTTGTATGTGAGCTTACAAGCGAGGAATACGGTATTGCATTCAGAAAAGGTTCTGATTTGACACAAAAAGTAAATGAGCTTATCGATGAGCTTACCGCTGAAGGAACTCTCACCGGATTGGCTGAGAAGTACAAGCTTACATTGGCAGAAGCTAAGGCTGAGGACAGCGGTGAAGTTACAATTAAGGATATCGACTACATAAAGCAAAACGGTAAAATGATAATCGGTATAACCGAGTATGAGCCGATGAACTATAAGGACGAAAACGGTAACTGGACAGGCTTTGATACCGAATTTGCTCAAAAGGTTTGCGAGAAGCTCGGAGTTGAAGCTGAATTTGTGGAAATCGACTGGGATAATAAATTCGCAGCTCTTGATTCAAAGGTTATCGACTGCATCTGGAACGGTATGACAATTACCGATGAGGTTCTTAAAAATACCAGTTGCACAAAGGCTTATGTAAAAAATGCACAGGTAGTTGTTATGGATAAGGATAAAGCCGCAGATTACAAAAATCCCTCTGATATGACAGAGCTTACATTTGCTGTGGAGTCTGGTTCCGCAGGTGCTGCGGCGGCAGAAGAAAACGGCTTTGAAAATGTAGTCGAAGCTCAGGCACAGACCGATGCTTTGCTTGAAGTAACAAGCGGTTCAAGCGATGCATGCATTATTGACAACACAATGGCAAATGCCATGATTGGCAAATAAAATTTACACAGATGATGAAACCGCAGCAGGGCAATAAGCACTTTATCGGTGCTTATTGCCTTTGCTTGGCGTTATGAGGGAATAATATGTTTTTTGAAGTATCAATGAAATTATTGGAAGGCTTTGGCGTTACATTTAAGATATTTATTTTTACGCTTCTTTTTGCAATGCCGCTCGGTCTTATAATCAGCTTCGGTTCCATGTGCCGTGCAAAAATCGTGAAATGGATTATTAAGACCTTTATATGGATTATCCGCGGAACACCTCTGATGCTCCAGCTGATAATAATATATTACGGCCCGGGTCTTGCCGGAGTGTGGGCGACACGTATGGTAAACACAGGCGTTTATTCGGGATTTTTGATAGAGTGGATAGCCACATGGAAGGTGTTCGACCGCTTTTTCGCAGTTATGCTTGCATTTGTGATTAATTATGCATGCTACTTTTCGGAGATATTCCGCGGTGGAATCGAATCCATCCCGCGCGGTCAGTATGAAGCCGGACAGGTTCTCGGCTTGACGAAGGTTCAAGTCTTTTTCAAAATAGTTCTCCTGCAGGTTATTAAAAGGATAGTTCCGCCGATGAGCAATGAAATCATCACGCTTGTAAAGGACACATCGCTCGCCAGAATAATCATGGTATACGAGATAATATGGAATGCACAGAAATTTATCAAGACGGACGGACTTTTATGGCCGCTGTTCTACACGGGAGTATACTATTTGCTGTTCTGCGGTGTACTTACCATTTTGTTTGGTTATATAGAAAAGAAAATGAGTTATTTCAGGAGTTAGTATATGCCGATATTAGAAATTAAAAATTTAAAGAAAAGTTTTGGAAAAAACGAGGTACTCAGGGGAATAGATTTTTCGCTGGAAAAAGGGGAGATACTCACAATTATAGGCTCCTCGGGAAGCGGAAAAACCACGCTGTTAAGGTGTATAAATTTTTTGGAGTTTGCGCAGGCGGGAACTATAGCCGTAAACGGAAATGTCATATATGACGGAAGCTCCAAGGAGCGCATGAGCGATGCACAAATCCGCGAAAACAGGCTTCATTTCGGCTTGGTTTTCCAATCATTTAATCTTTTTCCGCAGTACAATGTGCTGAAAAATGTCACTCTCGCACCCGGACTTTTAAAGATGGACACCGAGGAAAATATAACGAAAAATGCACTTGAGCTGATAAACAGAGTTGGGCTCAGCGATAAAACCGAGAGCTATCCGTGTGAGTTGTCCGGCGGTCAGCAGCAACGCGTGGCGATAGCACGTGCTCTGGCACTTAACCCGGATATTTTGTGCTTTGACGAGCCTACCTCGGCACTTGACCCGGAGCTTACCGGTGAGGTTTTAAAGGTTATAAAGAGCCTTAAAAGTGCGGACAGAACGATGATTATAGTGACACATGAAATGGAATTTGCCAAAAATGTATCCGATAAGGTGATTTTTATGTCGGACGGTGTCATAGAGGAAGCCGGAACTCCGCAAGAAATATTTGAAACTCCGAAGTCGGAGAGAACGAAGGCATTTTTGAACAAGTCACTTGAAAGCTTTTGATAATATATTCATTCATTTGTGAATAAGCTTAAAGTGAGAGGTTTTGTTAATACGGAGGGATATAATTTGAAGGTTATTTTGGTAAACGGAAGCCCGATAAAGGACGGATGTACTTTTACGGCACTGAGTGAGGTTGAAAAAACCTTGTGCGAGGAAGGTATCGATACGGAGATTTTTCAGCTTGGAAACGAAGCGATTTCCGGATGCCGTGCATGCAGGGCATGTGCGAAGCTTGGAAAATGCGTAATTGACGATAAGGTTAATGAATTTAATGAAAAAGCTAAAACTGCCGATGGTTTCATTTTCGGCTCGCCGGTGCACTATGCGGCGGCATCGGGTGCTTTAACTTCATTTATGGACAGAGCTTTTTTCTCCGGAAAGGGAATTTATACCTTTAAGCCTGCCGCTTGCGTTTTGTCCGCCAGACGTGCCGGAACTACGGCGGCATTTGACCAGCTGAACAAGTACTTCACAATTTCGCAGATGCCGGTGATTTCATCGCGCTACTGGAATATGGTGCATGGTTCACGTTCCGAGGACGTTTTGAAGGACGCGGAGGGCTTACAGACGATGCGCATACTTGCAAGAAATATGGCATGGTTCTTAAAATTGCGTGAGGCAGGCGATAAAGCCGGTGTGCCGCTTCCTAAACAGGAAGAAAGCATAACATTTACGAATTTTATAAGATAGTTTAAAAAGACTGCGGAACGCTGCCGCAGTCTTTTTATGTGAGCTTGGCATAAGAGAGAAAGGCTTTGTATGCTTTTCGCTTTTAAAATAAAATTTTTTAAGTGTGTTAAATTATTTTATGCCAAATCACCTTGTGCTTATGGGGTCGACATATTCCCCGTTGACTATCACTTCATAGTGAAGGTGAGCACCGGTGGATTTACCGTTATTTCCGACACGGGCTATTGTTTGTCCCGAATGTACGGTGTCATTTTCATTGATTTTAGGTGAGCTCATAAGGTTTGAATATATGGTTTTAATGTTGTCGGATTCGACTGTCACATAATTTCCAAGGTCGCTATTATATCCGACTTCGGTTACCGTTCCGGATATTGCGGACTTTACCTCAGTACCTTCTTCGGCGGCAATGTCAACGCCGTTGTGTTTAATAATTTCTTTGGAAAACGGATTTTCTCTTTCACCGAATGAATTTGAGATTTCGCCTTCGCATGGCCATACATATTTAATATCGGTCTTTAATTCGGGTTCGGGGTCGGCATGTGAAGAATCGGGCGCAGATTCTTGGGGCGGTTCAGATTCCGAATTGGCGGCGACAGAGCTTAAATTCACATTTGTTTCGGTATCGACGGCAGAAGATTTTTCAGTATGTAATGCATTGGTTGAAACAGCGCGCTTGTAGCTTTTAGTTATTTTGGTTAATTCTCGGCGCGGATTTTCAACGTATGCTCCATCATTATTAAAAGTTGCCATTACCATTGTGGTGCACAGCATCGCCGTTACAATGAAAATGGTGGTAATAACCGCCGCTGTCTTTGAAAAACGCTTATTTTTTGAATGTATTTTCGCAAATCGACTTTGCAGCAGTTTTTTGTTTGAGCTTATTTTCGTAGTATACATGTTTTCTAACATAGTTTCCCTCCTTATTCGATCAAATCGAGAATTGTTTTCATGTACAACTTCCGGTCATCGAGATTCATGTTCTCGGTGACCTTCATATCGCAGGAAATCTCACAAGCCTGGCTTAGATTGGCAGATAACAGATACACAAGCGGATTGAACCAGTGTATGGCAGTTACGAGGATAGAGAACCATTTGACAACTAAATCCTTTCGTTTAAAGTGCATCAGCTCGTGCAGAAAGACCATTCGCATGTTTTCGGGCGGTATTTCGCGGCATGGAATGTATATGACCGGGAAGATAGCTCCGACCAGCATAGGTGATTGCACTTCTTCAGCCATTTTGATTTTAATGTTTCTTTTAATGTTCAATTCGCGTTTGATATCCTCAAGCAGAGCATAGTCGGTTATCATCACGGTGTTTCTGCGCCATTTCGTTATGTACGCGGTATAACTTAATAAAACGATAATCAAATAGATGCACATTCCGCCGAACCATATATATGCCGATAAATTCATCAGACTTACGCGATGCTTGGGAGTGATATGTATTTTCCGATATTCAATCGACAAGTCGGTTTTGCTTGAATTTTCACTCATCCCTTCACTTACTTGCGGCGGCTTTGTATGCTCGGTCTGTACAAGGGTATTTTGCGGTGTGTGTGCTATCTTTTGGGCCTTTTTCGCATCGATAAGCTTGTATGCCGGTGTAATCATCGATATCATCACGGCAATCCAAACGCAGTACTGCCATGATGCGGGAAAACGCTTCGCGGTAAACGGCTTTAGGCATAACAGCATCGCTGTTATCACAAAACCGAATAAGCTTAAGCTGAGCACTGTTTTGAAAAGCTCCGACATGCTATCACTCCAATTCAAACATTTTTTTCAAGTCGGATAAATCCTGCTTTGAAAGCCGCTTGTTTTCATAGAGTGCCGCCACAAGATTTTTGACAGAGCCTTTATAAATTTTTGATAAAAAATTTTCGGTTTCGTTTAAGTCGTATACACTTTGCTTAAGCAGGGGATAGTACAGATTTGTTTTCCCCTTTTTTTCACAGGCGATAACCTCTTTTTTCAGAAGTCTTTGCAAAAAAGTGGATACGGTTGACGGTGTCCATAGGTTCTCGTCAAGTTCCTTAACTACATCTGCGACACTCATTTTTCTGTCCGCTTTCCAGAGTATTCTCATGATTTGGTATTCCGAATCTGTGATTGTATTTTTGGTATTTGACATTTTGTTTTCCTCCATGCATAGATATTATATATTGACAAATGTAGCTACGAGTATAATATACCATATGTAGCTACATTTGTCAATATGTTTTTTGCTATTATTTGACATTGTCGAACAGGCGGTAGCTTATCTATAATTTGGTTTTCGTATGAAGTTGTTTTATTAACAGATTCTTTGCAGTCGAATATATGACTAAAAAATATCCGTTGAACCTTCTGTCAAGGACTCAACGGATAAAAGCAGATATATATGATTTTAAAGAAGCATATTTTCATAATCGATGATAAGCTTAACGACTGTACCGATGACTATCAGTGACGGGTCGGGCAGCATTTCGTAGGAATCTCTCTGCGGGACACGAGTTGACTCAAGCATGAGATACTCACCAAGTTCATCTTTTTTATACCTGCGTAAAATAAAGGTATCATTTCTTACCGCGGCAATCATGTGATTATTTTGAGGCTTCAACTCGGTGTTTATAACTACAGTGTCGTTGTATTTCAGACCGCATTTATTCATAGAGCTGTCCGGAACGGATACGGCAATATGTGAATACTGGCGTTTAATCATAGTATCCGGTAGGTTTATAATCGAATTTCGATATGCAAAGGATTGCTTTAAAATCCCTTCGATATTTGAAGCTGCGTAATAGGGGATTGTTTTGCCGTTGAAGGGCTGTATTTCTTTCTTGGTAAGCAGGGATTGTGCCTCATCCGTATCCAAGAAATATGACAAGGGTAATTCCAAC
>CAYRGA010000106.1:0-6119 GCA_964423705.1 uncultured Oscillospiraceae bacterium | reverse complement strand
AGTCATTATATCTGTTTTCTATTCATTCGCGTTTAAGTATAATCAACTCATCAATCGCTGCATTGATTTGCACAGCTTTCCCTCCAATGTACACTTCGCCGCTTTCCGACCGCCATTTTCCATCGGGTATTTTCACTGTTCTGGACAGCACCCCTTTTTCCAATACAGGAGCAACCAGCACAGAATCTCCAAGCATAAATTGGTCTGTTACCTTTTCAAAGCCTTGATTCGGAAATTCATATTCCATATACCTTAGGATAGGCTCACCGCTGACCGAGGCATTGCGTGCAAGTTTAACAATCATATCCGAATACTCGGAATGAAGCTCGGCAAATTTTCGGGCGGTTTTAAATCCACCTTCTGAGAGAATCCGCTTCGGAGATGCCGAGAATTGCATCATCGGACAAAGAGCACTGGCTTCAAGCCAGCGAAGATACAGTTCTTCATCAAAAACATATCCGACTTTTTTAAAGCTGCCGTACTCACCGCCACCGACCATATCGGGACATCCGAAGAAATAGCCCAAAAGTCCTTGGCTAAGCATATTTGGAATTAACATTCCGATACCATCGGTTTTGTTCCATGATGGTTTCTTATCCTGCAACCTGCACACTATCGGCATTCCGCCGCAATTCCACACACATCGAAGTTCATTATATTCATATTGTGCACAGAAGCTGTCAAAGGCTCTTGTGTGCTCTGCTGCTGTTTGTCTTATATATGTAGAGTCCTGCTCATCATACAAATATGCTCCTCCGGCGTCAAATTTAAAGCCGTCAACTCCATATTTCTCCATAATGCCGTCAAGTTTTGACTTAAACCACGCGACAGCGTGCGGATTTGTTAAATCCAAAACACAGCTGTAACCATTCCACCATTCACGAACCGCTGTTTTCCCATCGGAAGCTTTTATAAGAAAATCTGTACTTCTTAATTCTCGGAAGCAGTCACTGTCCGGAGAAATATGTGCCGTCATCCAAAGCATGACCTTAAATCCTAACGAATGAAGCTCATCAATCATCGCCTTGGGGTCATCAAATTTACGCCTGCAAAATTCAAAATCACCATAATCCGGTGCCCAGCCCTCGTCAATCATAAGTATTCCGGGCTTCATTCCCGCATCTGTAAATGAATGTGCATATTCGAGAATTTGTTTCTGATTTTGATTGTACATAAGCTCAATCCAAGTATTATACTGAGGGACTTTGAAAAATTCCACATTCGGTATTTTTCCATTAAGCTTAAAATGTTTTTCGGCAGCCGCAAGCTGTGCACCCTTCAGAGTTTTATAGCCGGAATACAGCCTCACCTCATTTGAACCTTCAGCTGAAATCCAACCCTTGTCAAAGGTTATGTCAAACGGTTTTTCACTGTGAATGTATCTGCCTTTGCTTGAAAAAAACAAAGGTGAATACTGGTCAGGTATGCCATTTCCGACGGTGAGCTTCACAGTAAGCTTATCCTCCGCAGATATGGGCATTTGTATGCCTTGATGAACTATCCCGCCGTACCAAAACTCGTTTTCAAGAAATTGTGTATTCATATGTGCTCATCCTCATAATTTACTAGAAATGTACTCCTCACAGGAAAGATACACACCGGCAGTCCAGCCGAGCATGTCAGGCATGTCATATTCATTCACGACATTTATACTGCCGTCGACAGCGTTGTATTTTTCCCATAAATTATTCGTTTCATTAAAAATCGAATTAACAGCCGACACATATTTATCGGATATTCTGAGAGCATCATCGATATAACCGTAATTATCAAGTCCGAAAATTACAATATATTGCAAAGGCGCCCACGCATTCGGATATGCCCACTGAAAGACTCCCGCATTTTCTGTCTTTTCACATGCTGCGATGCCGTGCTCTCTTTCAATGCGATTTAAGTGCAAATATGTACTCTGTGCCTGCTCATTATCCGCAATTTGTGCCCACAGCGGATGAAACGCCGCAGCCGAAAACACTTCACTCATATGATTTTCGACATAATTGTAGTCTGAGAAAAAATCACCGTTCCAAAGATATTTATTCATAAGTTCTTTCCTTTGCTCGGCTCTTTTTTTCCATTTATCTTCATGACCGTTTTTCAAAATTAATGAAAATCCGCTCATCAGCTTTTCGTACAGATACAGATTACTGTTCAAATCCGCCGGCACAAAGCATTTACACTTGAGGTTAAACCTTGAACCGAAATCCCATCCGCTCTCACATTCCGCAATGATGTTTTCGGCAAAATCGGCGTAACCGTCATAGTCTGTTATATTTTTTTGAAACGATAGCCTGTCCCCTATTCGCTCATATAATTTCCTACCGCTTTCTTCGTCCGATTCCGCTGAGCCGTAATGGTTTAAGCCAATCGGACAGTTCCGCTCTGTCTGCCAGAAATCATACTCTTTTTCTATAGCCTTATACATTTTCCCAAGCCACTTGATATCCTTTGTTTCGTCATAGACCGCCTTAACAAGCATACAAAAATATGGCGGCTGTGAGCGCGTTAAAAAATATGTCCGATTACCGTTTGGCATAAATCCGTATTTATTAATCATAAATGCCATATTGTCGGCACAGCATTTTGCCATGTCCGTCATACCGCTGAGTATAAGTCCTTTGCAGGTAAAATATGTATCCCAGTAATACATTTCCTGAAAAGCTATGCTGCATGTCGGAACTATGTACGGCCGCGGCAGACCAATAAGTGTGTCTTTATCGTCGGGCTCATAGCGAATACATTTGGTCCAACTCTTTCGGATAAATTCATTAACTTTATTTTTCATACGCTCTACCACCCACCATAAGCATTATTTTTATATCATCCTTTTACGGAACTTCCCACGATACTCTCTGTGATGTATCTGTTAAAAAATAAAAATACTATCATTACGGGAAGTATGGCAATCATTGAACCTGAAAGCAAAATCCCCCAGTTACTTGCGGATTCGGTACTGTTTTTAAGTGACATAAGCCCTACCATAAGGGTCTGCTGTTCGGGAACACTTGCCGTATACATAGCCGGAGCCAGATAACTGTTCCAATTGCCGTTAAATGCAAGTATTGTAAGCGTGGCAAGTATTGTTTTTAAATTCGGCAGGATAATGCGCCAGTATCTTTCTATAAATCCGCAGCCGTCAATCTCCGCAGCTTCATCCATCTCAATCGGAATTGCCTTCACGTATCCGCTCACCAATAAAAAGTTAGCTACCGGTATGTTAAACAACCCTCTGAATATGAGCGCATTAAGTCCTATAGGTATATGCAGAAGCTTGTATATACTAAATGTCGGATATACCGTAAGTCCGCCGGTCGTTATAAACATAATGGACATAAGACAGGCAAATACTATTTTTTTACCCTTAAAAACTCCGCGTACATACACATAGGCAATGGTTGTAGACAGCAAAAGCGATGTTATAATGCTTACCACTGTCAGATACAGACTGTTAAGCGTCATGCGTGAAAAATCAAAATTGTTTCCGGGCTCAAATATAGTCCTGTAATTATCCAAAGTAAACTCATTTGGCAAAAGCTTGCCCGAATCCGTCATAATTTCCAGATTTGTTTTAAATGATGCGAAAAAAGCATAAATTAACGGAAATACCATTATGACAAGAATAGCTATGAGCAATATGTATTTTAAAACGTTAAATATTTTACTTGTATAATTCATATTTTTCACCTCTGTCAATCATATTTATCCGCTAATTTCGTCGTAAATCTGTTAAAGGTCAAGCCTATTACCGCAAATAAAATTGTGGTTATGGCAGACATCGCACAGCCATACCCTATCGCCGGTGTCGCACTGTCGGCAAAACCCGGCAGGAATTTTTTTGTTAGATACGCCATAACAGTAAGGGTCGTATTTGCCGGCGCTCCGTTTGTGAGAACTATGATAAATTCACCCGTTGAGATTGTACCGAGAAGTGCGAGCAAAAGTATCCTCTGAAACACCGGTGCTATAAGCGGAAGAGTTATTTTGAAAAATTCGGTAAACCTCCCCGCACCGTCAATTTCCGCAGCCTCATAGACCTCAGTCGGTACATTTGTAAGTGCCGACAGCATGTATAGTATGTTTATACCCAGACTTTGCCATGTGCTGGCAAGTACAAGTATTATCATGGCAAGCGGCTTGGAGTTAAACCATACAATACCGTTTTCAATCGCACCGGATTTGAGAAGCCAGCCGTTAATTATTCCGTAAAAGCTGAACATGTTTGAAAATATCAAACCAACTACCGCCGTACTTATGATATGCGGCAAAAAATACATCGTCCTGAAAAAAGCTGAAAATCTCGTGCTTTTATACAATATAACAGATATAAAAGTTACCAGTATCATCTCAAACGGTACCTTCATAACGACAAATTCCAGTGTTGTGAGCCAGCTTTTAAAGTACGATAAATCGGTCGTAAAAAGTGCTTTGAAATTATTCCATCCCACAAATTTTGTGTATGAAGGAATCTGATTATAATTATAAAAGCTCCATCTGAACACCCAGGCTATCGGATACACATAAAACACCAGAAATCCGATTATCGGAAGTGCAAGCATCAGATAGCACTGAGGCGTATTATCTCTGCGATAACCGCTTAGTGATGTGTTTTTCGATTTGAATTTAGCCATATGCAATGCCTCCGTTATCTGCTTATATCCCAATCCTCGATTATAAATATATTTCTGTCTTGTTTCGGATGCTGCTCATAATATTCGTTTTCGAGCTTTGACATCATCTCGTTTCTGCCTTTTACCGCTTCTTCCGGTGTGATTTTTCCCGTCCATACATCCTCTATAAATACATTCTGCATGGATTTTGCGGTTGAAGGATTGGTTTTCGGTGAATATATGGGAACAGAGAGCTCTACCAATTGTGCAAACTTCTTCCACTGCTTCATGGACTCATCCACCTTGATATCCTTAACCAAATTAAAATCTGTGGGTATGGATATCCCTGCTTTATAAAGCTTTATCTGTACCTCATCGCTGGTAAAGAATTTGTATACTTCTAGAAGCTTTTCTCCGCCTACGGAATCGAGAGATTTTTTGTTGATGAAAAAGCCGTTCTGACCATTGTACATGCTCTGCTTGTACTTCACGTTTTTGTCTATGAGAGGAAGTGTTGTAACATCCCAATCACATGTGGTCGTAAACTGTTCCGTAAGAACACCGTAATCATACGAATATCCTATTATCATGCCGACCTTTCCTGCGGCAAACTGAGCACGCGCGGTATCGTTATCCGTCGTTTCCGTGCCCGGGAATATACTTCCGTCCTTTTTCATATCAAGGTACATCTGCATAAAAGGTGCCAGTTTATCGTACGTACGTTCTCCGTTCTTGGGATTATACGTCGTATATCCGAAGTTTGGAGTAACAAATGTAAGTACGTAATTATTAAATACTCCTCCGAACTTCATAGGTAAAACAAACCCGTATTCACCCTTTTTGGGATTGGTAAGTTTCTTTGCACAGTCGATAAATTCCTCTATTGTCTTCGGTGGTTTGGCATTTCCGTTTTTATCCACTATGCCTGCCGCTTTAAACATATCCACATTATATACCAGTCCGTGAGTAGTGGCATTTTGCGGAATTGAATATGCCTTACCGTCATATACATTCAAATCCTGTACAAGAGTATCTCTGTACTTATCCATATACTCCTTGCCTCCGGGGAGATCGTCCACGGAAACAATATAATCATTTTCAACCAGGGCATCAAGACTTCCGGTATTAAACATATCCGGTCCCGTACCGTTTTGCAGTGCAAGCTGAACAGTTTGACTTATCGAATCGGCACCCTTGACCTGATAATCTATAAATATACCCTTTTCCTTGCCCTCGGTATTATTATATTCATCGACCAGCTTTTCGTAAAATTCCTTACTTCCGCCATTTCCCGACCAAACAGTGACCGTCGTAACATCGGACAATGCCTTTTTCGTTCCCGAGCCGCAGCCGGTAAATGAAACCGCAATTACACTGAAAATCATAACAACCAATAAAGTTTTAGAATATTTCTTCATTTCTTTCCCTCCGTTTTTAATATACTGACTTAATACCTTAAACCCCATGTAAATATTATCTTTAAAGGATTTATTAATATTAAGTATAGCATACTGT
>CAYRGA010000105.1:0-6209 GCA_964423705.1 uncultured Oscillospiraceae bacterium | reverse complement strand
TAGAAATTCCGTTAGAAAAGAATTTCTTTATTGTCAGCACCGATTGCCGAAAACTACACCGTTACGGCATTTGCGGAGTTTTGAGTTCCAACAAATTCAAAAATGCTGAGAGGATTTCGAGTCAGCCCCGTTATGACCACTTCGATACCCGTCCGTATACAAATATAATCGGCATTGATACGCTATAAAATCTTACATCATCAAAACCACTTAATAAGTATACAACAAATATTATAATTTGTAAATAGCAAAATTCAATATTTATTATTTTTTCATAACAACCGTAGTATTCATTGATATAAATATGGCAATGAATACTACGGAATTTACACAAATATTTCAATGTTACGCATATATAAACAATATTATTTACAAACTTAATTTTAAATAACGGATTCTTTTTTGAAAAGTGCTACAGATTCCACATGAACCGACATAGGGAACATATCAACTGCGCTGAGTTTTTGAAGAATATATCCATACTGCTTCAAAACTGCGGCATCGCGAGCCAAGGTTGCGCTATTACATGATACATACACCAATTTTTTTGGTGACATTTCATTTATCAATTCAAGCAGTTCTGTTGTGCATCCTTTACGTGGCGGGTCGACCACGGCAATATCGGCTTTTTCGCCTTTTTTAATCAGTGTTTTAACTGTTTCCGTACAGTCTCCTGCATAAAATTCAGTGTTATGCATGTTGTTGATTTTAGCATTTTTGACAGCGTTCGTTACCGCTTGTTCTATAATCTCAACGCCGATAACTTTTTTCGCCTTTTGAGCTAGGAAAAGAGATATGCTACCCGTTCCGCAATACAAATCAAATACGGTTTCACTATTTTTGATATCTGCATATTCCAACGCTTTAGAGTATAAAACCTCTGTTTGTTCACTGTTTACTTGAAAAAAGCTCAGCGGTGAAATCATAAATTTTAAATTTCCTATGCATGAAGTAATATAATTTTCGCCATATATGAGTCTGTTTTTGTTTCCGAGAACCAGATTGCCTTTTTTTGTATTAATATTTTGAAAAATGCACTTCAGTTCCGGGATGGTCTTAAGTCTGTTTATGAGCTTGTTTTCAAATTTTAGTTTTTTTTCGGAATTTGTCACTATAACGACCATCAGTTCATTTGTTTTTGCGCCGGTACGGATGTATATATGTCGTACGATTCCTGTGTGTTTTTTTTCGTTGTAAACGCTTATATGATAATCATTTATATAATCGAGCACAATTTCAAATGCTTGATTTATTATTTTGTTTTGAATTAGGCAATTATCGCATGCGACGATATCATGGCTCTTTTTTGAATAAAAGCCGCAGATTGCCTTCCCGTTCTGTACTCCTACAGGAAATTGTGCTTTATTTCTGTATTCAAACGGATTAGCGGCTCCGAATATTCCTTCATATGTATATTCGGATTTTGAGTAACCGCCGATTCTGTGCATATTTTCCGTGACAAAGCTTTCTTTCAGCCTTAATTGATAGTCATAGTTAATGTGCATAAGGTCACATCCGCCGCATTTTTCGAAGTATTCACATTTCGGAACAGTTCTGTATGGCGAGGGAGAAATGATATCGGCTATTTCGGCGAAGCCGTATGATTTATTTGTTTTTGTCACCCTGATTTTGAGCACATCATCTGTAACAGCATTTTTTATAAATAGGGGATAGCCATCGATTTTTGCGATTCCGTCACCGTTTGTTGATACATTGCAGATTACTGCCTCTGATTCTTTATTTTTTATTTCAATCAACTCCAATTATAATAACTCTTTTTATTATACATGCAAAGTATGGCAAAGTCAAATTTTATGTGCAATTTTTATGTAAGTGGTACATATCATTGATAGGGGAGGCGTCAAAGATGAAAACGCTGATATTTATTCCTTCGGAATACGGTATATCGGGCTATATGGAAATTTTCGAAAATGAACACAGTATAAAAATAAGATATGGATTTAAAACGGAGAATATTGAAGAAAATTATATGTATAAGCTTTACGGTTTATGCGGAAATAAGCCAAATGTTGCACCTATGGCAGCTGATACCGTTGAATTTAAAAACGGTTTCGCACAATCGGAACGTGAATATTCCGTAGCTGTACTTAATGAATACGGGTATACTTCGGCAGAGCTGGATACCTTTGTGCTTGTCAAAAAGAATCTTGTTACTGCCGATATCGTAGTATGTGCCAAGTGCTTTAAATATGATGAGTGGAATGCCGAAAAAGCATTTGAATATAATGATACAGTAAATATTATAAATCCGCTGAATCGAGCGCGTGATACACTGGAAGCGATAAAACAGCGTACCTGTACCAAGGATTCTTCCGTGTATAAAATATGGATTTCCGAGATACAGGCAGCTGTCAAAGAATATGAGAAATTTGATGTTTCGATTTCGGATAAGTATACATGGTATAAGGTCAATTCACTTTTCCCGCCTGTGAATTTGTCGGCATACACGCATTTGCTTTTTGTTACAGAGATTGCTGATACTGTATACAGACATGGATACTATATTTTCGGAGTAGGCGGCGGGGGACATACAGCTGTTGCGGTTAAAAGTTTAGGCAATTCAAATCCGTTTGTAAATGCGGATGACTGTTGCGTAAAAATTGGCAAATTTTTTACTATCGGGATATATTTAGCGCCCGACGGACAGTATTTTGAAAAAATTGAACAATAATTATTGTTTGGTATTTACATTTTGTTGACCTTGCAGTACAATTATGTTGAAATAAAATTATTACAATCGAGGGGATAAAGATGAATAAAGATTTGACCGTCGGTAATCCCGGAAAGGTTTTGAGAGATTATTGCATTCCTCTTTTCGGAAGCGTAATATTTCAACAGCTGTACAATATTGCGGACAGCTTCGTTGCCGGGAAATTCGTTGGAGAAAATGCCCTTGCGGCAGTGGGAAACAGCTATGAAATCACATTGATTTTTATTGCGATTGCATTTGGATGCAACATAGGCTGTTCTGTGGTAGTTGCCAAGCTTTTCGGTGCGAAGAAATATTCCGAAATGAAAACCGCCGTATATACCACTTTAATTGCGTGTTCCGTATTGTGTGCTGTACTTATCGCGATGGGGTTGGTTCTGTGCAAAAGCCTGCTTAGGCTTATAAACACACCGGAAAACATAATGAGTGATTCAATGCTGTATTTGAATATTTACATATACGGTCTGCCGTTCGTATTTTTTTATAACGTTGCCACCGGAATATTTTCGGCATTGGGCGATTCAAAAACTCCATTCGTGTTTTTGGCTTGCTCCTCCACCGCAAATATCGCTGCGGATATATTGTTTGTTACGGCGTTTAAAATGGGCGTTGCCGGTGTCGCATGGGCGACCTTTATGTGTCAGGGCATAAGCTGCATTTTGGCAATTATCTTTGTGTTTAAAAGATTAAGAAAAATCAATGACGGCGGAAAATCTGAACCTTTTTCCTTTGAACTGTTCAAGGAAATTTCGTATATCGCTGTGCCGAGTATGCTCCAGCAAAGCTTTGTTTCCGTCGGTAATATAGTTATACAAAGTGTTATCAACACCTTCGGTACCGGTGTAATTGCGGGATATTCCGCGGCGATTAAGATGAATAATCTTGTTGTCACATCATTTGTTACGTTTGGTAACGGAATTTCAAATTACACCGCACAAAACATCGGTGCACAAAAAAATGACCGCGTAAGAGCAGGATTTAAAGCCGGATTAAAAATACTATGGGTACTGTGCGTGCCGTTTATACTGCTTTATTTTGTTTTCGGAAAGTATTTTATTTATATGTTTTTGGACAACCCCACCGAAAAAGCGCTGCGTACAGGTATAGAATTTCTAAGGATTGTTTCGCCGTTCTATTTTGCTATATCGGCAAAGCTCGCGGCGGATGGCATAATGCGTGGTGCCGGAAAAATGACGATGTTTATTATATCGACCTTTACCGATTTGATATTAAGAGTGATATTGACTTTTGTGTTATCGGGTATATTTGATTCGACGGGAATATGGATGTCTTGGCCGGTAGGATGGACAACTGCTGCGATTATATCGATAATATTTTATAAAAGGATGGTTAATTCGTTTAAAGAAAGTGTCTCAGATTGTAAAAAATAAAATAGCATAAAAAAAGAGGCGGCAATGCATTTTATTTGCATTGCCGCCATGATTTTTCGTTTGTCAGAAAAGCTGACCGTCAAGCTCTTTCTTTAGCTTTTTGGGAAAAGTTAAATCGAAGGCTTCAGCCTTTTCCTCGCTTGCAAGGTAACATTCCGGTGGAGTATATTCACCGCTGATGCCGCTAAGATATCCTTGCTCAAGCTCCTTGCAGAGAAAGAATGAGGAGTCTGCATCGGCAGGAAGTCCGTGGTATCGAATACCGAATTTGCTTGCATAGTCAAAGCCGCATTTATCGTAAAAATCAATATTTCCTTCAAAGTATAATGCCTTGATTCCGTATTGCCTTGCTTTTTCAAAAGTAAAACTAAGCTAGATTTTTCCGTAGCCTTGCCTTTTTAGGTCGGGTGCAATGCATATCGGTCCCATTGCGGCGATTGGTATTTTTCTGCCGTCATCTGCCTGTATGACAGCATGTACGAACACATTCTGACCGATGATTTTTCCGTCCTTTTCCATTACATAATTAAGCTCGGAAATAAAATTCGAGTGATTTCTCATTTGGTTAAGGACATAATGCTCCAGACATCCCGGACGATATATATTCCAAAATGCCTCTCTTACCAGATTTTCAACGATACGATGTTCTTCTTTTCTTTCCAAACGAATACAATAGTCATTTTTATTCATTATTTTTCCTCCTGAAAATTGTTGACTGCAATACAGGGAGGTTTGTGCGGAATTTGTATTACGCTAACCTCCCGTCAGCGAACAATATCAGGTTGTTTGATTGATTTTTTCAAAAAGCAATCGCCTTATAAAGTTTATTTATAATCAAGCCCGGGGGGCGGATTATCTTTAGCATTATGAATCGTTTTTAACAATAGAATCTAAATATTGCATTTCACACGTTATTGCTGACCCTCAGCGTCTTCGGAAAGTGTCGCTTCCTTGGGAGCAAGCGCAGGTTTATCTGTCGGTGCAGAACAGCTCGGTACCTCATCATTTGGCGCAGAAGATGTTTCCGTTGAGGGTTTGGGTTCGATAGATTCTGACGGTACAGGTACCGTTGGAAGTGGAGTCGGTTCAGGTGCAACATCCGGCTTTTTTGTTCCTACCGCCACTTTGGCACTGACAGGACTATAAGTGCTCTTAGCTTCAAATTTTCTGTCGTATTCTTTACCATCGCGTTTGTATACTCTGTAGCTGTTTACCACAGAACCGTTTGAACCTCCGGATATGGTTTTTGTCTGCCCTTCGGCAAGAGTGCTGTCGTTTACGCTTTCGGTTGAATACGGAATTGCTTTGACATACTGGGTGACAAATTCAACAGTATAATCCACAGCTTCGGTCCCAACTATAGATATGGTGAGCTGCTGACCGTTTATGGATGTCTTTATGCTTACCGGATATGATTTGTTATTTTCAAAAACAAAATCTATAGTCCCGTAGGAAACAGTAGCATCTCTGCCAAGTGGTGTGTATCCGACCGGCATCGAATGGTTCGTCCTCGATACGATTTTTAAATCTGCCATTACAACTGCATTGTACAGCGTCGAGGACACCTGACATATTCCACCGCCTATACCGTCGGTGACCTGAGTTCCCACATATACATGAGCGCTTTTGAAGCCTGTGGCTGCGGTTCGAGGACCTACGACACCGTTGTAGGAGAATCTCTTGCCGGGATTGATAACATATCCGTTGATTTTTGATGCGGCAAGGGCGATATTTGAGCACCTGTTTGCGGAGCTTCCGGCGAAGCTTGTGGTATATGAAGCGATAATATGATTTACATATTTATCCTCCAGCTGCTGTGCGGTAACCTTTGGATAGGTTATTTTTGCCGGCATTTCGTACGGCTCGGCATTATTTTCATTGGCTTTGAGATATTTTTTTACCTCATTCATGTTGAGTTTAATGCCCACGACTTCAGGTTCGATTTTATGCCCGTCAGCGGTTTTTGTGTAAACAGCATCCTTGGCATCTCTGTTATATGTTTCAAAAAATTCGGTAGGAGAGAGATTCTCCTGCTTTTTCTCTACAATTTCTATATTAATAATACTATTTTTTTCTATATCATAAAG
>CAYRGA010000104.1:0-6211 GCA_964423705.1 uncultured Oscillospiraceae bacterium | reverse complement strand
GAGTTTACTCGTAACGAAATATGCCGGAATGTAACACATCTATTGTAAACCTACATAATGCATAAAAATTTTATCTGAATAAAGTTGTTTTCATTGAACGCTTAAATTTATCCTTAATACAGTATCGCGTTTTTAATTGCTTCATAATTCCAAGAATGTGTATATGTAGTTCTTGCCGGTATATGTTTGCTTTTATAGCGTATGCATTCGGGACATTTGTCTTTATCAACATAACTGCTGTTATAGATAACCACAATCTTCAAATCGTCACGAACAGCCTTTTCACACTCAAATTCTATAAAACTTCTGTAATCGGCCGAATACCCTCTTGTGCAACTATTGTAATATGCCCCTGTATCTGTCCTTCGTTTTCGAGAATGAGTTTTTTTATTAAATTATATGATTCTTGATAAGACAGTCCGGCTCTTGACCTTCCCGTTCCGACAAGCGGCAAATAAAGTTCATACCCCTGCCCCTTGCAATCGTAAAACTCTAACATCTTTTTTAACGCAGTTTCAATCTTTTCTTTTTTATGCTTCTGTTTCCGAATCCGAATTTAAAAATGTCTCCACCTATAATTTCAACCGAGTTGTTTCTTTTTTGCCAAATGATATTCTTTTCGGTCGTTTCCCGATTATCAATTTTAACCGCTTCAATAAAGGTGTGAACCAAATAATACACCTGATTTTTCGACTTATCAGGATTTTCCCGAACCGCTTAAAATGCATAATACATACCGTATGCGTGCATTTGGATATTGGTACGGTAAGCAAACACGGAGAGGTTATAAACAATGTTCGTTGGGGAACTTTAGAAACCTATCGTTATTGCTTTGATGGCATACCCGAAAACAGCATTGTTGCAATCGGCACTTGTGGTGGAAGTCCGAGAAAAATGATTAACCGCAAACGATTTGAGGATGGACTTTTTGAAATGATCAAAAGACAGAATACTCATACCGTAATCGTTTACGGCTTGGCAAAATATGACTGCATTGAAAAACTAAAAGAGCCAATAAAAATACAGCGGCGAATTTTAATTTCGCCGCTTAAAAACAAATTACAAAAAATATATTTACTCAGCCTCCGAGATAAGCTTTTTTGATATTATCGCTTTCCAAAAGCTCCTTACCTGTTCCGGAATATGCTATTGACCCGTTTTCGAGAACATAAGCCCTATCCGAAATCGCAAGCGATTTTCCGGCATTTTGTTCTACGAGGAGTATAGTGGTACCGTCCTTATGAATTTCCTTTATAATGTCGAACACCTGGTCAACCAAGAGCGGTGACAGACCCATTGACGGCTCATCCAGCATCAAAAGCTTCGGATGGCTCATAAGTGCTCTGCCCATAGCCAGCATCTGCTGTTCGCCGCCGGAAAGTGTACCGGCGATTTGATTTTTACGTTCTTTTAGACGAGGAAACTTTTCATACACGCTTTCTATATCGAGTTTAACCTGTTTTTTGTTTCCTTGAATATATGCTCCCATAAGGAGATTTTCATATACCGTAAGTTCCTGAAAAACGTGTCTGCCCTCGGGAACCTGAGTCATTCCGAGCTTAACGATTTTATGAGAAGGGATTTTATTTATAGTTTGTCCGCAATAGGTTATATTTCCGCCCTTTGCCGGAATGAGCCCCATTATGCTCTGCATTGTGGTGGTTTTGCCGGCTCCGTTGGCACCTATCAAGGTTACGATTTCACCTTCGTTTACTTCAAAGCTTATTCCGTTAAGTGCCTGTATCACGCCGTAAAAAACCTCAAGATTTTTAACTTCAAGCATTGCCATGTTTTTCATCTCCTTACTCGCCGATATATGCTTTTATAACTTCGGGGTCGTTTAATGCATCCTGTACCTTGCCCTGCACAAGCGTAGTACCGAAATTCAGCACGGTTACTTCGTCGCAAAGACCCGATACAAATTTCAAATCATGCTCAATCAAAAGAATAGTCATATCAAATTCATCGCGGATGAAGCGAATCGTTTCCATAAGCTCAGCCGTTTCATAAGGGTTCATGCCGGCTGCCGGCTCATCGAGAAGCAAAAGCTTCGGATTTGTCGCCAGTGCTCTTGCGATTTCAAGCTTACGCTGCTTTCCGTAAGGAAGATTGCACGCCAGATTATTTCTTTCTTCTTCCAGTCCGAAGATGCGCAAAAGTTCTTTCGCCCTATCGCGCATGTTCTTTTCGCATGTGTAATACTTAGGAAGTCTGAGCATGCTTTCAAACGGATTGCATTTAAATTCAGTCTGATTGTGCAGTCCAGCCAACACATTTCTTATAACGCTCATGTTATTAAAAAGTCGTATGTTCTGAAAGGTTCTGGCTATTCCCTTTTGGTTTATTGCCTCCTGGGATTTTCCCGTTAAATCCTCTCCGTCAAGAAAGAAGCTACCTGTTGTCGGCTGATATACACCGGTTATGAGGTTGAATATTGTGGTTTTTCCCGCACCGTTAGGACCGATTAATCCATAAAGCTGTTTTTTCTTGATTTTGAGGTTAATATCCTGTGCAGCTTTAAGGCCACCGAAGGAGATACCGAGATTTACAGATTCAAACATTAATTTCTCTGACATGTTACTCATCCTCCCCTTCACTGTCTTTTTCGTTTTTCGGCATTACATCCACCGAAAGTACGGCATCCATGTCGATTTTAGACGGTACACGATTCCATGCCGCATCATCATCCTTTATGTTTGCCTGCTCCTTTTCGGGATTTCTTTTTTTTCTGTTTTCCTTAAGCGCTTCACCTATATGCATAAATGAGATTTTCTCTTTTAAAGGCTTGAACATCGGCGCATTGTTGAATATGACCATAACTATGAGTATAAGCGCATAAATCAAGAATTTAAGCGCAGCCAGGTCGCCCGAAAGCTTTGTGGTGAGCTGGAAATTTATATAAGTGATAAGTGTAGCGGCTATTATAGAGCCGTTTATACTTCCCATACCGCCGAGAACTACCATAACGAGTATCTCGATAGAATAGTTGTACGAGAAAAACGAATACAATACCGGTGTGGTATAGTGACCGTATATAACTCCCGCAATTCCCGCAAAAAAAGCAGAAATCACAAATACAAACAATTTATAGAAGGTGATATTAAGTCCCATTGCTTTCGCGGCTATTTCGTTATCTCTTATAGCGGTGATGGCACGTCCGTGCTTACTGCGTACAAGATTCTGTATCAACACAAGCATGATGAGCATAACCACCAATGCAACGATAAACAAAGTATCTCCGTATTTTCTGGTGGAAAGTCCGAGTGCACCGCCGAAGATTTCAAGGTTTTTAAACACTGTACGGACTATTTCGCCGAATGCCAAGGTAACTATGGCGAGGTAATCACCCTTTAATCTCAATGCGGGCAAACCGATTATAAAACCGAATACAGCCGCTATTGCTCCGCCGGCAAGCATGGTTATTATCAGTATTATGAGCGGATGACCGCCAAGTGACGTGGTATGCAGATGATTTGCCAAAAAGCATCCGAGATATGCTCCAAGACACATAAAGCCAGCATGTCCCAAGCTCAGCTCACCCAGAAATCCTACAACCAAATTCAGCGATACCGCCAAAATCACTGAATATGCTATCTGTGTTATAAGGTTCGCAACGGAGCGGTCAAGATATCCGTTATACATGGCAATGGTGCTTACGACGAAAAATACCGCCACACAAATATAGTTGATGTAATTTTTTATTTTAAAGCTGTTTTTTATGTTTTTAAAATACTCTGCCATTAATCACACCTTCTCTCTTCTTTGCTTGCCCAATAAGCCCGTAGGCTTTACCAAAAGTATTATAATAAGTAAAGAAAACTCAAAAGCTGTGGTGTATGGTGCGAGAACCGGTATGCTGAGTGAGATTTTCTCTATAATTCCCAAAAGCACTCCGCCAACCATCGCACCCGGAATTGAACCGATTCCTCCGATAACCGCGGCAGTGAACGCCTTTATACCGGGCATGGAGCCGAGTGTCGGACTTGTTCCCGGAATCTGCATTAAATAAAATGTACTTGCAAATGCCGCCAATGCCGAGCCAATCGCAAAGGTAAGGGTAATTATCATATTAACGTTAATACCCATGAGCTGTGCAGCGGCTCTGTCCTCGGACACGGCTTGCATGGCTCTGCCGAGCTTGGTTCTTTTTATAAACAGTGTAAGGCATATCATAAGCACTGCTCCGACAATAAGAGTTATAACAGCTGCTGTGCTTATTTTAACACTTCCTATCACAATGCTTTTAAACTCGGCAATTTTAACCGGCCGAGTTTCCGCACCGTATATGAGCTGCGCCACACTTTGTAAAAGGTAGCTTACGCCTATGGCTGTGATAAGTACGGCGAGTGGGGATGCTTCTCTGAGCGGCTTATATGCAAGCTTTTCGGTGAAAACACCCAGCAGAACGCATACGATTACCGAAACTATAATCGCGGCAAACGGATTTGTACATAATGCTAAAGTAGAAAGTATGGCATATGCGCCTACCATCATAATATCGCCGTGTGCAAAATTAAGCATTTTTGCAATTCCGTATACCATTGTATAACCGAGGGCGATTAAGGCATATATACTTCCAAGGCTCAGACCGTCAATAAATGTAGTCATAAAAATCTCCTTCCGGAATGTGCACCGTTTTAAAGCTTTTCATAAAAAGCAATGCACAGTCTTCATTTTTGCGTGGCTTTTGACTTTCAAAAACAACAAGTCAAAACCGTAGTATAACTGTTATGTACAGACAGCTTAAATAAATTTTTGGTTGGGTATGGCATACCCAACCAAAAATCGGATTGACAATATAACCTCCCTAAGAGGCTTAACTGCCATAAATAACAGTTAAATATTTAAATCAGTTGTTGAGCTCGACAATCTGCGGTACCTTCTTGCATGCACCGGATTTATCCCATGTCATTTCGCCTGTAGCACCGTGTATCTTAAAATCTGAGGAGGTAACCGTTTCAACCAGTATATCGCAAAGGTCTGATGCACTTATGGTTACGTCCTTCACATCGGCTTTTTTCATAGCTTCAAAGATAGTCATAACAGCATCATAGCCATCAGCCGCAAACTGGTCGGGGTCTTCGTTGTATTTTGCCTTATATGCTTCGACAAATTTCTTTGTAACCTCATCCTCACTTGCCTTATCAAAGGGTGTGATATACTTTATTTCGCTTTTAACCGATGAATCAAGCTGGTCGGCAACTCCGTCAAGACCGTCACATCCGAAGAGCACGGCATCGCAGCCCTTAGCGGCAGCGGCCTTAGCTATAAATCCAGCTTCTGTATAGTATATGGGAAGGAATATTACATCGCAATTCTTAAGAGCTTCAACCTGTGTAGAGAAGTCTTTTTTATTTTCGGCATCGAAACTCTGGGTCTTAAATTCAGCATTGAGCTTTTTCATTTCATCCTTGAAAGCCTTGTATATTCCTGCCGAATATGCATCACTGGTGTCATAAATAGCACCGATTTTTTTGTATTTGCTTGTGAGCTCCTCGGCAGCAAGTATACCTTGGTCAGGGTCACCGAAGCAAATACGGAAGGTGTTATCTCTGTTTTCGATTACATTTGCCGCTGAAGCGGAAGGAGTCATGACAAATACATTGTCCTCAACCGCCTTTGAAGCAAAAGATTCACATGAAGCGGAGGTAACACTTCCAATCGAAACCTGCATTCCGGATTCGTAAAGTGTGTCGTAGCCTATGGCAGCATCTGCTGTCGTAGCTTTATCGTCCTTCATATCAAGCTTGAATTTAAAACCATTTAAACCACCGGCAGCATTTATCTCTTCAACAGCCAACTCTGCACCCTTCTGCACAGAAGTACCGTATGAAGAAGCATCTCCGGTAAGCGGACCTGTAGAACCGATTATAAACTCGGTGTTCTCAGCGGTATAGCTGTTTCCGCCTTTTTTAGCTCCGCAGCCTGTGAAGCAAACCGCAATCATCATGAGCATCAATGCACATGAGATAATTCTTGTCATTGTCTTTTTCATAGTCATTCCCCTTTCGCCATATGGCAATAAAGTAAATTAGTATTGTACAGTTTGTTTTTTAATATAAACTAAAATCCGCAAATGTATACAATATTTGTAGTAATTATATTACCAAACGAGTTTTTTGTCAAGTATTCTCATCCAAAAAACTCAATAATTGCTGTAGGTTTACAATAGATGTGTTACATTCCGGCATATTTCGTTACGAGTAAACTC
>CAYRGA010000103.1:0-6243 GCA_964423705.1 uncultured Oscillospiraceae bacterium | reverse complement strand
GTATTATATATAATATATAAAAGAAAAATAGTGACAGTGTATGACAAAAAGCAAGATGCTAGCCTGCCTTGAAAGGTTATGGGTTCAGATTTGAACTTTTTTGTCAATGGCATGATTTGCCGTCCTGACGTTAAGTAATGTTGTCCTGCTTTAAATTAAATATAACACTGTCTGAAAGGAATTGATATACCGATGTTGCGGCAGAAGACAGATAATATACTCCGATATGTGGAAAAACCGGCGCGTTATACCGGAGGTGAACTTAACAGCGTAATTAAAGATCCGAATGATGTGAAAATACGTTTTGCATTTTGCTTTGCAGACCTTTATGAGGTTGGCATGAGCCATTTGGGAATGAAAATATTATATCATGTATTAAATCTCAGAAGTGACACTTGGTGCGAACGTGTATTTGCTCCGTGGGTTGACATGGAGGATAAAATGCGCGAAAACGATATTCCTCTTTTTGGACTGGAAAGCCGGGAGCCGATTACGAATTTTGACTTTGTCGGATTTACGCTCATGTATGAGATGTGCTACTCAAATATTATAAACATGCTTGACCTTGCACGTATACCGCTTCTGTCAAAGGACAGAGGGGAGGGTGACCCGTTTGTCATGATGGGAGGTCCATGTGCATACAGTGCGGAGTGTCTGGCTCCCTTTGCCGATTTTATTCAGCTCGGCGAGGGTGAGGAAATCATGAATGAATGTATGGATGCTTATATTGAATGGAAGGAGAAAAAGCTGCCGCGTGCGGAATATCTCAAAATGGTTTCCAAAATCCCGGGTGTTTATGTACCGTCGTTTTATGATGTTTCCTACAATGACGACGGGACTGTAAAGGCGATAACGCCGATTGACGATACAGTGCCGAAAAAGGTAAAAAAGAGGGTAATAGAGGATTTGGATTCCGTGGTGTATCCCGATAAAATCGTAGTACCCTTTATCGAAATTGTACATGACAGGATAACGCTTGAGGTATTCCGCGGTTGTATACGCGGATGCAGATTCTGTCAGGCGGGGCAGATATATAGACCTGTAAGGCAGAAGAAAGCCAAAACACTTGTGGAATGTGCGAAAAAGCTTATCGAATCAACCGGATATGATGAAATAAGCCTATCCTCACTGAGTACCTCGGATTATACGGAGCTTAAAGAATTTACGGACGAGCTTCTGAAGATAACCGAGGAAAAGAAGGTAAGTCTTTCTCTTCCGTCGCTGAGATTGGATTCATTTTCCATGGAGCTTATGGACAAGGTATCGAAGGTGCGTAAAAGTTCATTGACCTTTGCACCCGAGGCCGGAAGTCAGCGTATGCGTGATGTGATAAACAAGGGCATAACAGAGGAAGACCTCATGCACAGTACCAAGCTGGCATTTGAAGGCGGCTACAGCAGTATAAAGCTGTATTTCATGATAGGGTTGCCCTTTGAAACTATAGAGGATGTATGTGCTATCGGTACCTTGGCTGAAAAAGTGGATTACAATTATCATACTGTTCCTAAGGAGGTTCGGGCACCCGGGCTTCGAATAACTCTTTCGGTATCCTCGTTTGTGCCGAAGGCATTTACACCGTTTCAATGGGTAAGACAGAATACGCGGGAGGAGCTTCATGAAAAGCAGATGGCTCTGAAGGATACTATCAAATGCAAAAGAATAAAATACAATTATCACGAAGCACCTGTCAGTGTTTTGGAGGGTGTGTTCGCACGCGGCGACAGAAGATTGGCAGATGTACTCATTAAGGCACATGAAAAGGGTATACGCTTTGACAGCTGGAGTGAGCATTTCAGCATGGAAAAATGGCAAGAGGCATTTGATGAGTGCGGTCTGGATATGAGTTTCTACACCCGTGAACGCAGCTTTGACGAAATTCTTCCCTGGGATATGATTGATATCGGGGTTAAAAAGGAATTTCTTATTTCAGAGGCGATAAAGGCGCAAAAAGCGGAAATAACTCCGAATTGCAGAGAAAAGTGCTCCGCATGCGGTGCAAATTGTTTTAAAGGCGGTGTATGCTATGAGTAAATACAGAGTATGTTATTCACAGGGCGAGGAAGTAAAATATATATCGCATTTGGATTTTTTGCGAACCATAACCCGAACCTTCCGCAGAGCGGAAGTGCCGGTGAAGTATTCCGAGGGCTTCAATCCTCATATGGTAATGACCATAGGCTTGCCGCTTTCCGTAGGAACCACGACTTGCTGTGACTGCCTGGATATTGAGCTTACGGCAGAACCCGATGTTGAAGAATTAAAAAATCGTATAAATGATTGCTGTCCGAACGGTATTAAAATAAACGGAATTAAAAAAGCAGAGGGATTAAAGCCGCTTTTTAATATTGACAGTGCGCTTTACGAAACTTCTTTCTCCACAAGCGAATCGGTAAATCTACAGAATTTTATTGATGAAGCCGAGGTATTGATTGAAAAAAAATCGAAAAGAAAAATAAACACGGTAAATCTTAAGGATTTTATACGAAGCATAACCGTTGTAAATTCCACCGGAACAGAGCATTTCATAAATATGCATATAAATGCGGGCAATTTCTCAAACCTAAAGCCCGAGCTGGTGCTGTACGCGATGGAAAATTATTATGGCTACTCTGTATCTGATATTAAGATAGAACGCAAGGAAATATATTTTGATGATATGACAAGGGTGTTTTAAATGGGTATAGATTATGAAGCTTTAAAAAAAGAAATTGCATATCACAGCCGAAAATACTATGTAGAGGACAGTCCCGAAATAACTGATGCTCAATATGATATGCTTATGAGGCAATTACTGGATTATGAAAGGGAACATCCCGAAAGTGTTACCGCAGATTCACCCTCTCAAAAAATCGGAGGAGTAATCCTTGATGGCTTTGAGCCGGTAACTCATGAAGTGAAAATGCAGAGCCTCCAGGATGCCTTTAGCAAGCAGGAAATCCTTGAATTTGACAAACGGGTAACCGAGTCGCTCGGCAGACGGACGGCATACGCCGTAGAACATAAAATAGATGGTCTTTCCGTTTCGCTTGAATACCGCAACTCCGTTTTTGTACGCGGCTCCACACGCGGTGACGGTGCTGTGGGTGAGGATGTCACGGAGAATCTGAAAACCGTTATGAGTATACCTTTAAGGCTAAATGTCGATGTTCCATACCTTGAAGTGCGTGGCGAAGTTTTTATTTCGAAAAAAACCTTTGAAAAAATCAACACTGAAAGGGAGCAAAACGGCGAACCTACATTTGCAAATCCGCGAAACGCAGCGGCAGGTTCACTCAGACAGTTAAACAGTGCCGTTGCCGGAAAACGAGGCTTGGATATTTTCGTGTTCAATATTCAGCGTATAGAGGGACGTGAAATCACAACTCACCTTGAAGGATTAAGCTTTCTGAGAGAGGCGGGCTTTAAGGTAATATCAAATGATGTGCTTTTTGAAAGCATAGAGGATGCGTTTAAAGAAATCGAGCATATAGGAAATATCCGAAGCTCACTTTACTATGATATAGACGGTGCTGTCGTAAAGGTCAACAGTCTGAACGACCGCGAATTACTGGGCACAACAGCAAAAACGCCTAAATGGGCGATAGCATACAAGTACCCTGCCGAGCAGAAAAAAACCATTGTCCGCGACATAATAATTCAAGTGGGCAGAACGGGCGTACTGACACCGAATGCGGTGTTTGACCCGGTGCTTGTGGCGGGAAGCACTATCAGCCGTGCTACATTGCACAATATTGACTATATAGAAAAAAAGGATATTCGCATAGGCGATACCGTAACGGTTCAAAAAGCCGGCGATGTAATTCCCGAAATTGTTGAGGTGGATTTTAATGCGCGTACGGGTGATGAAGTGAAGTACAAAATGCCCGGTGCCTGCCCGGTATGCGGAGCCAAGCTTCACCGTGAGGAAGGCGAAGCGGCGATAAGATGCACCGGAGCAGATTGTCCGGCTCAGCTTTTCAGAAATTTGGTTCACTTCGTATCGCGCGATGCGATGGATATAGAGGGCATGGGGCCTTCCGTTATTGAAAAACTTCTTGACAAAGGACTCATAAAAAGCAGTGCCGATATATATTATTTGAAGCGCGAGGATATTGCCGCGCTTGATAAAATGGGTGAAAAAAGTGCCGACAACCTCATAAATGCCATAGAAAAATCAAAATCAAACGGCTTGGCAAGATTGCTGTTTGCTTTCGGTATTCGCCACATAGGCTCCGGCGCAGCAAAAATCATTGCCAAATATGCCGGTGACATTGAAAATCTTTTCAGTGTAAGTGAAGATGAGCTTTCGCAGATAAATGATGTGGGTGGAATAATGGCGGCAAGCGTGGTGGAATTTTTCAGACAGCCGCATGTTCGGGAAATGGTGGATTCACTTAAAGCTGCAGGCGTAGATACCTCGTATGAGGAAGCTGAAGAAAAATCTGTGAAATTAAGCGGCCTTACGTTTGTTATAACGGGCACTTTACCATCTATGGGGCGTAAGGAGGCTGCTTCGTTGATAGAGCAAAACGGCGGAAAAGTCAGTGGAAGTGTTTCAAAAAATACCGATTACCTTCTGGCGGGCGAGGAAGCCGGCAGTAAGCTTGAAAAAGCACAGAAATTAGGTACTAAAATCATAAATGAGCAGGGATTATATAATTTGATAAACGGAGATGAAAAATAATGACTATTCTATACCCGCTTGACGGCGGACTTTATGTAAACGTGACAAATCGCTGTCCGTGCAGCTGCGTATTTTGCATACGCACACACAGTGACCACATTTTAGAATCCGATTCACTGTGGTTCGATAAAGGTGAGGAGCCTTCGGCAGAGCAAATCATCGATGAATTCAAAAAAATGGATTTATCTCAATATAACGAAATTGTTTTCTGCGGCTACGGTGAACCGCTCAGTGCCATGGATACTGTACTTGAGGTGCTTAAGTTTTTAAAAGATTACACATCGCTTCCCGTAAGAATCAACACAAACGGTTTGTCAGACCTTTTGTGCAAAAGAGAGCATACTGCTTTTGAGCTTAAAGGCTTGGTAAACACGCTTTCCATAAGCCTTAATGCACCTACGTCGGAAAAATTCGACGAAGTCACCAAGAATACTTATCCCGGCAAAGCCTTCAAAGCTATGCTTAAATTCGCCGAGGAAGCCAAAACAGTCGTACCTAAGGTGGTATTCACCGTGGTAGATGTGATTTCCGACTCTGAAATTGAGCAATGCAGAAAAATAGCCGATGATATGGGAATCGAGTTTAGAGTGAGAGAGTATATAGACACATATCAATAGTATAAATTTTGCGTCCGATGGAATAATAAACGTTGTATAATTTATGCGGCAGATTTAAAATAATCCTTCGGAGGGATAAATGTGTCTTTTGTAAAAGTTGTTTTAACATCACTTGCGTCTGTAATAACTCTGTTTTTGCTTACAAAGTTTACCGGAAAGAAGCAGGTCGGTGAACTGAGTATGTTTGATTATATAAATGGTATAACCATAGGCTCTATCGCTGCTGAAATGGCAACGGCTGACAAATGGGAATTTGTCGACCCGTTTATATCCATGATAGTATATGCTTTGGCGGCAATTGCCATATCGTGCCTTTCTCAAAAATCGCTTGTTATGAGAAAATATCTCACGGGAACCACCGAACTGTTATATAAAAACGGCAAAATCTATAATGAAACACTGAAAAAATCCAGACTTGATATTATAGAGTTTTTATCACAGCTGCGTGTAAACGGATATTTTGACTTAAATGATGTTTCCGAGGTGTATATGGAACCAAACGGCAGATTTTCAATCATACCGACCGAAAACGCACGCCCCTCAACTCCGAAAGATTTAAATTTAAATCCCAAGCAAACCAAACCGGCTGTTATAGTGGTTTCGGACGGTGTGTTCATTCGTGAAAATATGAAATCGGCAAACGTCACTGAAAAGACAATTCTCTCAACGGCAAAAGTCAACGGAGCAAATTCGGTTCATGATGTATTCCTCGCAACCGTAAATCAAGAAGGAATCATATCGGTTTATTTGCGTACAAGGCAAAATCCCGTTGACGATATATTTCAGTGATGTATTAAACGCTCGCAGCTGCGGGCGTTTTTTTGTAAATGAGTATTTTAATTGAAAATTCTTAAAATGATATCGACGTTTAAAAATCGAATGTCAAAAACGGTAAAATTGAAAAATGTGAGTAGAAAAAAACGTACTGAAAAAATCAGTACGTTTTTGTTGGTGACCCCTACG
>CAYRGA010000102.1:0-6270 GCA_964423705.1 uncultured Oscillospiraceae bacterium | reverse complement strand
ATATATAATATTTAAAAGTATGTTAATATAATAGCATATTTGCGATTTAATGTCAATTTATGTCCGGAATTTCTTCCATAAAATATGTAGCCTCCATGTCGGCGGTGGATAGGGCGAATGCAAGAGGAAAACGTTCAAAGGCATTACCTACATTCATTTTGTCCTCATTTCCCGAAAATCCCATATGATAACGGATGGCAAATGCCTCTTCACGTGTGAGCTTCATATATCCCGAAATAATGTATACGGATTTCTCGCCGTGACCGTATGGCATGGCATCTTCATATGTAAAGGTGGGTACACTGTGCCATACTCCGTGCGAATCCTTTACGTTTCGCGTAGAGGGCTTGTAGCAGTTGATTTTGCATAAATCGTGCAGAAGCGATACTATCGCGATTGTTTCATTGCTTACCTTAAGCTTGTAGGTGTTTTTTACGCGCTCTCTGTCCAGATAATCCTTCAGACAGTAGTAAACATTAAGGCTGTGTTCTGCCAGACCGCCCGCGTATGCACTGTGAAATCGTGTGCTTGCCGGAGCGGTGAAGAAATCGCATGAATCACTTGTCAGGTAGTTTAATAGTTTGTCGGCACCATCGCGCTTGATGTGTTCGTTATATACACTTAAAAATTCATCCTTTTTCATTTTCGTTCCTCCGTAATAGAATGTTTGTATCGGACTTTTGGAGCTTGAATTAAAAAGCTCTCTGTTAAATTATACATCCAAAAAGTGTTTTTTTCAACCGTAAAATCAATTTGAGCTAAAAAAGTATATCGATAATATAATTTGGAATAATACAGAAAAAGGAGGCGGTGATATGGTGTATTCCGCGAGGACAGACCTTGCGATTGAAGCGGCGGCAATGCTGAATCGTAAGCCTGATGATAAACTCGAAGGTGTTGATATTGTAAATTACGAAAAAAACGGAATCAATGTGACCAAGGTGACGATTGAGGATGAAAACGGAGAAAAAGCCATTGGAAAGCCTGTGGGTACTTATGTAACACTGGAATGTGAAAATATCAGAACAGGAAGTGATGATGCGCTTAAAGCTGCTGAGAAAATTCTCACAGAAGAATTAAAAAATCTGGCAAATCCCAAGGATGACAGTGTTATTCTCGTGGTGGGTCTGGGCAATCGCTTCGTTACACCCGATGCTCTCGGACCTAATGTAACGGACGGCTTATGCATTACAAGGCATTTGTTTTCCGAAATGCCCGATAGTGTACCCGATGAGCTCAGAAGTGTCTGTGCAGTTGCACCCGGTGTGCTCGGTATAACGGGAATAGAAACAGGTGAGATAATACGAGGCGTTTCCGAAAGGGTAAAGCCGGATTTGATAATTGCAATCGATGCCCTTGCATCACGCAGTATGAGCCGCATAAACACTACCATTCAGCTAGCAGATACAGGAATTACTCCGGGCTCCGGAATAGGCAATAAACGGCGCGGTATAAACAAAGAAATACTGGGCGTGCCGGTTATCGCCATAGGTGTCCCGACGGTGGTGGATGCGGCGACGGTAGCCGATGATACCATTGAGCTTATGTTAAATGAGATAGATGATAAAATCCCAAGCTCAGATATATCAGAGGGTCTGCAGTTTCTTAAAAATGAAAAAAGATATTCACTTATAAAAAAAATCCTGTATCCGTATGTGGGTAATCTGATTGTTACCCCTAAGGAGATTGATTCCGTAATTAAGGATATAAGCGGAGTGATATCGAAAAGTATAAATTGTGCACTTGTATGCAAAAACGGTAATAATCCCGAAATAATGTGAATATATATTACACATGAAAGCTTAACGGGAGGAAAAAGCTATGAAAAAAACTTATGGCAGAACCGACAGATACCGCACTGTGCTATCGGTATCAAATACTCAGAAAAAGAGGCGTTTCCGAAGTCTGATTATAACAAAATCCGCGATTATTACGGCGGTGAGCATTATATCCGCCGCAGTGTTTCTGATAACGGCATGGGTGCTGCTCACAAGCATTAAAACAGATAACACCGAGAAAATATTAAAGGCTGGCATGTCAAGTGCCATGCCTTTTTTATCTGTAAAAGCCGATAAAAGCCTAAAAACCTCTGCCGTGGATTTTATATCCGCAGCACTCGGAGTGGATATAACCGTTCCGAAGGAAATAATTGCATATTCTTCGCCCGCATTTATTGTAAATAAAGCTCTCTCTGTTAAGCCTGAAAAAAAGAATAATATTACTGTCAAAAAAAATAACAATATTTCCGAGAAAAATGTTTCGTCAAGTAAATTGAGCATAAAAAATGAAACCAAATATTCGGTTAATGCAGAAGAAGTTTTAAAGTCAGAGGTTAAATTCGATATATCCCCGAAGCATCCGAGCGTATTGATAGTACATACTCACGGCAGTGAAAGCTATACACCGAGTGCTGCGTATAATTATGAACCAACTTCAAATTACAGGACGCAGGATGATAAGTATAACATGATACACGTCGGAAATGAAATTGAAAAATATTTAAGAAGTGGCGGTATAAACGTAATACATGACAAAACAATCAATGATTATCCGTCGTATAATGATTCGTACAACAAAACCGAAAGAGTGATAAAGCAAAATTTAGAAAAGTATCCGACCGTGAAAATTGTGCTTGATATACACCGCGATGCTGTGGGGGATGACGATAACGGTGTAAAATTTACAACCTCCGTCAACGGCGAAAAGGCGGCGCAGGTAATGATAGTGTGCGGTAGTGACGAAAATTTGGAAAATCCGTATTGGCGGTCAAATTTTGCCTTTGCACTTAAAGCTCAGCAATATTTTGAAAAGGAATATCCGATGTTTTTAAGGCCTCTCAATTTAAGAAAAGAAAGGTTTAATATGCATCTGACGAAAGGCTCTCTGTTGTTTGAGGTGGGTACAAATTATAATACTCTTGACGAAGCATTGGCATCTGCAAGAATTTTGGGCAGTGGTCTTGCAAAAGTCATTAAGGAGCTTTCACAGCCCTAAATACTGCTCTCACGAAGGCATGACCTCAAAATTAAATTTTCGTGGCAAGCTGCACGTACGGCAGTACCGAAAAACCGTTTCTTTTGTACAGCTCAATGGCACCGTGATTACTGCTTTCCGCTTCAAGACGAAATCGTACCGCTTCTTTGCGCTCGCATTTCAAAAACTCAAAAAATGCCGTTCCTATACCTTTTCCGCGGTACTCGGGCTTTATATATAAATCCTCCACCCATATGCATATGCCGCCGTATTCGGTGGAATAGCTTACGGCAAGCATGGAATATCCCACAGCTTTGCCCTCCTCTTCAAACAGATAACCTTCCACATACGGACAGTCTCCAAGGCAGTCGAGGATGTCTTTTTTGAGGACGTCATCCGGAGCCGGATGAAGCAGTGCTGGTGAATTGTAAAAATCCTTCATCATATTAAAAATTTCATTAAAATCATTTTCCGAAAATTTTCTTATAATCATATTTCTTCCTCCGGTGTTTTTTAGAAAGTATAGCATAACTGAGCTACCTTTGTCAAACAGCCGCATAAAGCCGAAGCCTTTAAAAAATGCAGGCTTCGGCTTCAGAGGTTAGCGTATAATTACGATTTCTTTTACTTCATTTTTATATATTCTTATAAATGCACGCTCGGGGTCGGCATCGTCGTATTTTTTGATGTCACCTTTTTTACCGCTGCTTATTTTATAACCGTTTCGGCTGTTTTCGGCAATATAAATATCGGCATCACCTACAGAATAGTTTTTGACTGCGCCGTTATTTATTCTAAAGTTAAACGAATCCGAAAATGTTTTTGTGATTTTTCCGTACTCTGTCAGCAAGTTTGCCGAGTGCTGAACAGTGGATTCCGTTTCCTTTGTGCCGATATCGAAAAGCAGATTTATTCCGTCGATTTTACCGGCACTGTTGGTTTTAAGCTGTATAATGTCACCGGCTTCGAGTGCTTTTTTCTCTTTTAAAAGTACGTTTGCTTTTGAGGTGTATAATGTCACCTTGCTGCCGTTCATATATGCATCCAGCTTTTCCACGGTATCACCGTCCTGATTTTTTGCGGTGGATATTTTTTCTACTACCGCAATAGAACCCTCCTCGTCGGTTTTACCGTCGGAATTTGAAATTATCACCACACCTGCTCTTAAATCCTCCGTTACATCATATACCGCAATGTCGTACCTTCCGCCGTCTGCGAAGAATGACTTGTCACGAATGGTATAATCCTCCGTGCTTTCCGCGGCTTCGTTAATATCGAAAATCAACGTGTTTGAGTCTATTTTAACATTCATTTTATCGGAAAGAAGGGTAGAGGAGGTGGAGCTGTACACTACATTATTTTCTTTAATATTAAGTGTGAAGTTATCCTCATCGATTTCATCACTGTCATTTGCCGTATATATTCTTGAAATCTCACCCTTTGAATTTAATTCGTAGGTTATGAGCTGATTGATTTTTCCCAAAGCCTTCAGAGCCTGCTCGCCGCTAAGTGCTGAGGAATCGTTTATTCTCAGTTTGTCAGCTGCGGTTAAGGTTAGAAATTCTGAGTTTTTTGTGAGTAATTCAAATTTGAGTGTGCTGTTAAGCTTAGAGTCGACTGCTGCCTTTGTTATATACGCATAGTTTGTGCTTATATTTCCTTTGCCGTCGAATGCTGCGATTTTTCCTTCAATGTCAAGATAGAAGGTTCCGGTGTCATTTAAGCCTATTTCGTTTGTGTAATTTGCGGCAGTTTTATATTTTACATCATTTATATAAAAATATTCGCCGGATTTTGCGCTTACAGTTCCGATTACAGGATTTTTGGATACGGTACCGTAAATCAGTTTTTTATCCCTGCTTGATGTCACGGTTATTACATCCCATTCCTCCAGTTCGGATATATCAATCGCTTTGTTGTTTTTGTCAATTACAAAATTGATTTCATCATCATTCGCATCTAATGTAAGTGCCGGTTGGTTGTATTTGTCGAAAACCCTGTCAGATGCAGCCGATACATAGTCCACCACATAGTTTACGGTTTCATTTACAAAGACTATGTCATAGCTTTTACTTCCGTTTGAATCCAAAAGTATTAATGAACCGGAATCTATCACGGAAAGGTCACTCCATGCTCCGAGTACACCGTTGTATACGATTTTGGCATTTGAGTTTATGGTTACCGATGAGGCTTTAGTGCCGCTTCCCTTGTAGTATTCTATAACTTTTGAACCTGATTTTTCGGTTATTGATTTAAGGTTTTCAGCAGAAATATTTATGCTGGAATTTTGACCTTCGCTCGGAATTGCCGTAAGCAGGATGTTTTTACCTTTTTCGGAGCTGCTGTCTGTGATGTAAGCATCGACATAAAAGCCCAGAATGCTCCTTACATCGGCATTTCCGGTTTTGTATTCCTTTCCGCCGATTACTATTCTGCCCTTGGAAACGGAGCTGTTATCGATAGATGAATTTCCTACGGCACTGACAACTCCGTTTACCAAATTAACATTCAAATATTCGGACAATATTGTTTTGTCGGTAATGTTATACTGTACATTTGACCCGTAGCCGACCTGTTCCATGATTTTGATATTGAGAGCATTGTACGCCAGCTGTGCCACGTCACCTCGTGTTATGAGTGCGTTTGCGGAATTGCTTATATTTTTGGTAAGTCCGATGGAGTTGGCTGTGGTAAGATAACCGTTCGGATATCCGCCTTTGGACATTGCCTGCGGCTCATAACCCAATGCACGTACAAGAATTATGACGGCTTCGACATAGCTTATGGTGTCATTCGGACGGAATAATCCGTTATCATCACCGATTATCAATCCCTCCGAAGTACCCACGTTTATGAAGCCCTTTGCCCAGTGATTGTCAGTAACATCGGGGAATTTCGACGTAGCTGTGGAAGAGTCGGCAAGCTTTGTAAGTCCTTTTAATGCTACCGCCACCTTGGCTGCTTCGGAGCGTTTTATTGCATCCTTCGGTCTGAAAAGTCCGGTGTCTGCATCGCCCACCATTATTTCAAGTGCACCCAGAACCTTTGCGGCGTTTTCGTGTGTGGTTCCGCTAACATCTGATGAAACATACGCAAAGGATGTGTTAATCCCAGTGAAAAGCATAGCGGAAACCGTTAATGCTGAAACAGTCTTTTTTAACTTTAGCATTTTAAATCCTCCTTTGTATTATTATGTTTACATAATTATTGTTACATGTTGAATAATAACAGATATTACAGTTAATATACGGGTTGCTTTAAATAATTATGTCAACCATATGTATGATACTATATAGT
>CAYRGA010000101.1:0-6326 GCA_964423705.1 uncultured Oscillospiraceae bacterium | reverse complement strand
TTCCGAGAATAGATATTAACAAAAATATCAAAGAATACATAGCTGAAGAGCTTGGAGTGATACTGTATAAGGTTTTAAATACAAAGCTGGATGAAGACTTCATTCGACATGAACTTTAAATGTACATAACGGAGGCGCGAAGGGAAGAGTTGAGAACAAAACAACTCTTTGTTAAATATTTCTATCAGGTTCTTCTGTATCAGGATAGGAAACCGGGTATTTATACAGAATTTGATGATCATATGCGGAGAGTTATAATTTTGGAATTTTATAAAAGAATAATTGCCGCATATTTAGATGAAAACAAATAGGTTAGGGATGTGAAAACAATTTGCCTTCATTCGAACAAGTGTCGGCGGAGTATTTGAGAAACCAAACTTCGCCGACGTGAGTTCTTTATTATTCTATTGATTGAATCCTAAAAAAGTTTTCGGCATTTTGATGAAATCTGAAATTATCCATTGAAATTTTCGCATATTTGTGCTATACTATAATAGTGTGGTTAGAATTGGTGAAGAGTGCCTAAAAAAAGAGTGGCATCTAAATCGTTCACTGATTCTATACTCATGGAAACATGAAGTTGATTTGAGGAGTAATCATATGAAAAAAATACTTTTGTCTATTTTTCTTTGCGTTTCTGTCATGTGTAGTACAGTATATGCGAAGTGTCTTACAGACAGCACGGTTACTATAGATGTAGATGGTTCCGGTAATTGGAAACTTAACGCTTCGTACAATGTTACAAACGACAGCGGATGTGATGCCACACTTTTTGTAGCTTCGTATTTTAATGATGAAATAATAAATATCGGTACATATGATGTGAATGAAAGCACGGTCATAAAGGATGTGCTTGTGTGTAAGATTTCCGACGGTACTGTCGTGACACCCGATGCTGTCAAAGTGTATATGTGGCAGAAGGGAATAATCAAGCCGCTTACCGTTTCGGAATGTGCTCTCACAGAGGACAAGCTTGAAGCGGCAAATAAAACATTTTCGGATAATCTGTCTGATTTCAAAATTGCATTTAATAACCTTAAGTGGACCGAAGCGGATGAAGATATTGTGGCAATACTGAATAAATGTATGGACGATGTCATGCCGCTTAATAAAAAGCATCTTCTTACTCCGGAGTTTGTTCAGCGTCGCTATTCCTCGGAAATTACCGAAGCAAAAAAATTATATGATGCGATGGAAGAAAACGAACGGAAAAGTTTATACACTAAATTGTTTGATATGGAATCTGAATTATTGGCGTTTTTTATAGATTATTTTGGATTGAAAATATTTTAATTAAAAATAAATTACTTAAAAAACCTCGACGCTTGTAGCTACATAAGATATAATGCATTTGTAGCTACAAGCGTCATTTCGTGTTTCGACAAAAATCTTTAAAGGAGGATAAATATGTTTGAAAATATGTATACCACGAAGATGAGCACAAGTAAAAGGCTGCTTCAAATGCGATTTAAAAAAATACGCTACGACATCGGCAGAATGTGCAGACTTGCTTTTAAACGAAAGTGTTAAAATGGAGAACGGCGACGAACATAATTACGCTATGCTGTATTGCTTTGTTGATTTCAGATATTTGGTACAATGAATACATAAATACTACTGCCGCAAAAAGACAATTTCACAAAAAATGCTCGGTGACAAGCTTTTTTTATTGACAAAAGAAGCGAAAAAATATATAATGTTTATAATAAAAAGTAGGATACCGCACGCCTTTGATGTAAGCGGAACGTCTTACTTTTTCGGCAGACGAGTCGGTCTGCTTGCATAACGCTAAATTTAAGGCATGGAGAGAGGGGCGATGAGTAGTTAATTAACTATTCGGAACCCCTCTGTTTTTTTATAACTTTTAAGGTTGCTGTACGGAGGTTTTAAAGTGAATATACGTGTTAAAACATCAAAAAGTGAATATGAGATTATTATTGAGAATAACTCATTTTTGAATATTCCCCGGTTAATAGGCGAATATTGCGAAAATAAAAAGCTTTTCGTGGTTACCGATGATAACGTAGACGAGATTTATGCGGCGGAGCTTGAAAAGCAGTTGAAAAATTTTAATTATAAAAAAATTGTTTTACCTCATGGTGAGCAGACGAAGTCAATGAAATATCTGCAATTTCTGTATAAAGAGCTTGCCGATTTCGGTATGAGCCGCGAGGACTGCATAATGGCATTCGGCGGAGGTGTTATCGGCGATTTAACAGGGTTTGCTGCGGCTACCTTTCTCAGAGGTATTCCATACATACAGGTACCCACCACACTTTTGTCGCAGGTTGACAGCTCGGTCGGCGGTAAGGTCGCAATTGACCTTGACGAAGGTAAAAATTTGGTAGGCAGCTTTTATCCGCCTTCATTGGTTATTATAGATCCTCGATTATTGTCAACGCTACCGAAACGAGTGTTTAACGACGGCATGGCAGAGGTTATAAAGTATGGTGCTATCAGAAGTGAAGAACTTTTTGAAATGTTGGAGAGTGACATATCCGACAAGCTTTCCGATATAATCGCGACGTGTGTCAAAATAAAAAAAGAAATAGTTGAAAATGATGAATTCGACACCGGTGAAAGAATGATATTAAACTTTGGGCACACATTCGGGCATGCCGTGGAGAAATTATACAATTATACCACGTACACGCATGGCGAGGGTGTGGCGATAGGTATGATTAAAATAACCGAGAAATCTGAAAAAACAGGTATCACAGCTTTCGGAACCTTGTCAAGGCTCAGAAATGTTTTGAAAAAATATGACCTTCTGTTTGACGACTTTAAATACAATCCGCTTGAAGCTGATAAAATTATTATGCTGGATAAGAAGGGAACCACCGATACCGTAAAATATATTATGATTACTAAAATCGGTGAGGCGATTATCAAAGAATTACCGAAAAGCAATAAATTTTTAACGGAGGAATAAATGGATACATTAGTTATATCATCTACCGAAAACAGTAAAAAAACCGATATTTCCATACCTTCTTCAAAATCGTATATACACAGATATCTGATTTCTGCACTCTTGTCCGATAAGAGGTGCGTTATTGAAAATGTCACTTTTTCAAATGACATCGAGGCCACTTTGGGATGCATAAAGGAACTCGGTGCAAGCGTGGAAATATCGGACGATAAGCGTACGATTTCGGTTACGGGCGGTTTGAAGCACATCGACGAAGTTACACTTTACTGCGGCGAATCAGCATCAACAATGCGGTTTATGATACCGGTTGCCATGCTGTTTTCGGATACAGTTACCGTAACGGGTTCTAAAACGCTTATGCAGCGTCCTTTGAAGCCGTATTTTGAGATTTTTGATAAAAACAATGTCGAATACAGCTATAAAAGCGGTGAATACTTAAAAATAAAAGGTTCGCTTTCAAAAAACGAGTATATCATTGACGGTGGTGTCAGTTCGCAGTTTGTTACGGGTTTGCTTTTTACACTTCCCATGATGGGATTTGACAGTACTTTAAAAATAAACGGCGTTTTGCAGTCAAAACCGTATGTGGATATAAGCCTTGAGGTGCTTAAAAATTCCGGCATTGAAATCGTAAACAATGATTATGAAAGCTTTTATATAAAGGGCAATCAAAAGTATACAGCACATGATTTTTTTACTCAGGGTGATTACTCGCAGGCGGCGTTTTTTCTTACGGCGGGCTGTTTTATCGGCGGTATATCCGTAAGAAATATGGAACCCGAATCACTTCAGGGCGATAAAATTATAGTCGATATTCTTCGTAAAATGGGTGCCGATATCAAATGCGACGGTAAAAATTATTTTGTAGAGAAATCTGCTTTGATATCCCCGGGAATAATCGATGCGACGGATTTTCCGGATATCGTGCCGATACTTTCTCTTGCGTGTGCACTTTCGGATGGTGTCACGGTCATAAAGGGAATAGAAAGGCTGCGGATTAAGGAGTGTGACAGAGTTCATGCCACTTATGATGTATTAAAAAAACTTGGCGCGGATATTGAAGTTAAAGATGATACAATCGTAATTAAAGGTAAATCTAAGCTCAACGGTGGTACGACAGACAGTCATAACGACCATCGTATGGCTATGACAGCCGCTGTCGCATCCTTGGTGTGCGAAAATGATGTATGTATTTTAAATCCTATGTGTATAAACAAATCATATCCTGATTTTTATAATGACTTATTGACAACGGGTGGTGTAAAATATGAGTGGTGTATGGGGCAATAAAATAAAATTTTCAATCTTCGGTGAGTCGCACGGCGCAGCAATAGGCGGAATCCTCGGCGGCATTAAGGCAGGAACAAAAATTGATTTCGATAAAATCGATTTTGAGATGAAAAGGCGTAATCACCGGGCTTTTTATTCAACGGCGAGAGATGAAAAGGATGAATACGAGGTTCTTTCGGGTATAAAGGACTCTGCGGCGGAGGGTTCGCCCATAGCTTTTATAATCCGTAATAAAGACCAACACAGCGGAGATTACCTTAATTTAAACGAACTTCCGAGACCTGGACATGCGGATTATTCGGCTTCGGTTAAATATAGAAATTTCAACGACTACCGCGGCGGCGGACACTTTTCGGGAAGAATTACTGCACCGCTTACCTTTGCGGGTGCCGTTGCCAGACAGATATTGGAAGAAAAGGGTATAAAAATTGTTTCGCATATATATTCAATCGGTGATGTGAAGGGTAAAAGTATTCTGGAAAATCCTTTAAACGATACTCAAATCGAAAAATTGCACAGCATGCCCTTTGCCGTTCTTGATGATGAGTTGTATGAAAAAATGCAGGCTGTTATCATGAAATGCCGCGAGGAATTAAACAGTGTCGGCGGTATCGTGGAATGTGCCGTTTACGGCGTGAAACCCGGAATAGGAGAGCCGTTTTTTAATTCGGTGGAAAGTGAGCTTTCGCAGCTGCTGTTTTCCATCCCGGCAGTTAAGGGGGTTGAATTCGGCAGGGGCTTTGACATTACGCATATGTATGGTTTTGATGCCAATGATAACTACGAATACAAGGACGGAAATGTCATCACGACCACGAATAATAACGGCGGAATCCTCGGCGGCATTACCAACGGTATGCCTATTGTATTTAAAACAGCTGTTAAACCCACACCGTCAATTTTTCAAACACAAAATACGGTGAATTTAACCGAAAAAAGCAACGATACGATTACTCTAAAGGGCAGGCATGATGTGTGCATAGTTCCTCGTGCGGCAGCAGTTATTGAGGCGGCAACTGCGCTTGCTGTTTTGGATTTGTGGGAGGATTGAAGATGAGGGATATAAAAGAAATCAGAAACGAAATAGATGAGATAGATTCCAAGTTGATTAAGCTGTTTGAGCGTAGGATGAAGATATCCGAGCAGGTAGCGGCGTACAAGCGCGAAAACGGACTTCCTACGCTTAACGAAGCACGCGAAAAAGAGGTTATAAAAAAGGCGGAGGCTGCACTTGACGATACGGCTTTTGCACCGTATGCGAACAGCTTTTTTAAATGTTTGATGGATTTGTCGAAGGAATATCAGAAATCCATCAACAATACCGATGTTGCCATAGGCTATCAGGGAATAGAGGGCAGTTATTCGCATGAGGCTTGTATGCAGTACATTTCAAAGAATGAAAACGGCTCCAAGTACCGTGTTTCATCATACGAAACCTTTGATGCATTGTGTCTGGCACTCTTAAATGATGAGATTTCACAGGCTGTTATACCGTTTGAAAATTCTTCTACAGGTCCTGTTATAGATGTTTATGACCTGCTTTTGAGTTACGATTATTGTATCGTGGGAGAAATATGTGTCCGTGTAAATCACAACCTTATGGCAAAGCCGGGTGTTGATATCGGAAATATAAAAGAGTTGTATTCACATTCGCAGGCGTTTATGCAGTCGAAGGAGTTTCTGGATAACTATTCGTTTAAACAGATACCGTATAAAAACACCGCAATAAGTGCCAAATTCGTCAGCGAAAGCACAAGAAACGATATCGGCTGTATAGCGAGCGAAAACGCAGCGGGACTGTACGGCTTGAAGATTTTGGAGCACAATATTAATTATAATAAAAATAATTTCACAAAATTTATCGTACTTTCAAAGAAGCCTGCCGTAAACGAAAAAAACGATAAGATAAGCATTATTACCAAGCTGAAAAATACGCCCGGTCAACTGTATGCACTTACGAAGCTTTTTTCGGATTACGGTGTAAATATGGTGAAAATCGAATCACGTCCCGATATCAGCAATCCTTTTGAGTATGTATTTTTTATCGATTGCATAGGAAATATATCGGACAGTCATATCTGTGATGTGCTTGAACAGATAAAGG
>CAYRGA010000100.1:0-6393 GCA_964423705.1 uncultured Oscillospiraceae bacterium | reverse complement strand
ATTGATTGCCGAGGAAGGTGGTTAAATGAGTAACAAAAGTAAATATAAAACTATCCCATATGAAACAATAGTTTCTGCTGTCAATGGCGACCCCATTGCATTAAACCAGATAGTAACTCACTTCCGTGGGTTTACACGAAGTAAATGTATAAGGATTATAAAGGACGATGAAGGAAATGAACGTCATTATGTTGATGAGGATATGCAAGAACGCATTGAAGCAAAACTCATCTCAAGTATTATCAATAAATTTAAACCTGAATGAATGTGTTGTTGGGGTGCGAACCCAAAACGCACCCCGATAATTGCCATTCTACAAAAATATATTTATTCTTTGTAAGTATATTTCTGTAGGCTGATAATTGCCTCACATATTTGTTCCTTGAAAAAGAAAGCGGCACTGACCGCAGTATAGTTGTTTCATATACATTAAGTCTGTGCCGAGCTTAGCGGTGAATTTTATTGTATTATTTGCAGAATTTGACTTCATACTCCTTTTTGAAATATATAGTAAATTTTACGTGAAAATTTGTTCCGATTATGTGGTATTGGCAACACCACAGGCAACGACACACAGATGCAATAATGATACTCCCGTCTTGAACGCGTCACTGCATTGGGCGGTTGTGTGAGAACCACACAGAGGGTGAAAGTCCCGTGGAGCCTGCCAAGGTCGTATGAAAAACGTATAAAATTTTAAAAGCAATCAATATGATTTTTCAGAATATAATTACGGAGAATTGGGAAAATTTATTATATATGGAAGGAGGCCAACCATATGAAGAAAAGTGACGATAAATTGTTACTGAAGAAGCAAACACTAACGGCTTGGGCGAACATCTTACTTGCCAAAGGAATGATTGACCTCGCCAAGTGTAACAGGATGAAAACTTTAATTGAAAAATTAACTGACTAAAAGCAAAAACGGCCGCTGAAAAGCGGCTGTACATATATGCTGAAAATTTTTGGTAATTCACCAAAGAGCCTTGACACAATTCGTTCAGCGCGGTAACATTATTATAGATACTATAAAAAGAGAGGTAAAAATATGGATATATATTCAGTTGCAAATCAAATGAAATTAGAAAGAAAAACCATATTTGATTTACCACTGAGAGTTACTTTCTATGGTCGTGTTTCGACCACGAGAGAGGAACAAGAAAACTCTATTGAGCATCAGATAAGTTATTTCACTGAATTGATAAAAAAAAATCCTAATTGGACTTATGTGGAAGGTTACGTTGACCGCATCCGTGGTGAACACGCCGCTAACCGTGAAGAATTTATGCGGATGATTGAAGATGGTAAATCCGGTGAGTTTGATTTAATTCTTACAAAGGAAGTTTCACGATTCGCAAGAAATACCATTGACAGTTTGACATACACAAGAGAGTTATTAAGAGGTGGTGTCGGTGTTTTCTTCCAAAATGATAATATTTGTACAATCGACACTGACAGTGAACTTAGACTTACAATTATGTCAAGTATAGCGGCAGACGAAGTAAGAAAACTTTCTGAAAGAGTTCGTTGGGGACATAAACGTTCTATCGAAAATGGTGCTGTTATGGGTAACAGTAGAATTTTCGGTTACGACAAGGACGATTGCAAACTTGTTATCAATGAACCCGAAGCTGAAATGGTAAGATTTATATTTGAAACATATTCTACAGGTGACTACAGTACACGCAAAATTGAGGATATGCTTTTTAACAAAGGGTATCGTGGAAGAAACGGAACTCGTATTCATCACAATACAATTTCCGGTATAATCCAAAATCCGAAGTACAAAGGTTATTACTGTGGTAATAAAGTTAAAATCGTTGACTATCGTACCAAGGAGCAAAGATTTCTCCCTGAAGAAGAGTGGATAATGTACAAGGATGAAACAGGTGAAGTTGTCCCTGCTATTGTTGATGAAGATTTGTGGGAAAGATGCAATCAGATATTCGCTGAAAGAAGTGCAGCTATAAAAAGTCGTGAAAGGTCTTTTAAAGACAGAAGTATTTTCACAGGAAAAATATGGTGTGCTTCACATATGCGACCATATTGGAGAACAAGTTATTCTAACAGTAGGTCTAAAGGACAAAGTATTTATCAATGGATTTGCAGTGAGAAAAAACGGTTCGGTGCAAAAAGTTGTACTTCAATAGCAATTATGGAAGATGAACTTTATACAATGATTTCAGAGTACTTCAAGGACATTGCAGAAAACGTTGAAGAATATGTAAATGATTTTATTAAAATCTACAAACAGAGTGATAAATCTTCAAGTAATGAAAGAAAAATCAACGATGTCAAGACACGACTTGACAAGGAAAAAAACAAACGTGATAAACTCTTTGATTTATATGTAGATGGTTCTATGGATAAGAAAGAGTTCACGGAACGCAACGATGTCATAAATTCTACCATAAAAGAATTTGAAGAGGAAATTGTGGCTCTTGAAAAAACTTCGGAAGACGATGCAAATTATTTGGAAAATATAAGGAAAATACAGAGATATTTTCAAACATTGTACGAACCCGATGTAGAAATGGATAAAGTTGCGGTTGACGAAATGGTTAAAGTAATTATCGACAGAATTGATGTTTACCCTGTAACTGAAACTTCTATGAGATTAGAGGTGAAATTGAAGATGGGTGGTGTTGGGGATATTACTTATATCCGCAACGGAGAACGTTATGGTCGGCGTTCTGGAATCATCAGTAAGAAAATGATTGAATCCTACGAAAATTCCATGAAATAAGAAGTGGATTAATTCATCCGAGAATCGACATTTTTGAAATGATAGTTATGTAAAGAAAAAAGCCCGAAGCACAAATAAGCGAATTTGTGTTTTGGGCTTTTTCATCAGCGTTTATTTTTAAAAAAGTTTTTCATAAGCTGTCGACACGCATCTTCGGAGATTCCCACATAGATTTCCGTTTTATTCGGGATCTTATTAAAGAGGTTTATGACTGAGCCGCAGCAACCTGTTTTCGGTTCATCGATACCGACATACAGTCTTTTTATGCGGGCATTTATAATTGCGCCGGCGCACATGGCGCAGGGTTCAAGTGTGACGTACATCTCGCACTCATCCAGATACTTAGTTCCGAGCCTTCGGCATGCGTCGCCAATCGCCAGGATTTCAGCGTGATTGGCAGCATTTGGGGTGCTTTCGGAGGTATTATGCGTGCGGGAAATAATCTCTCCGTCCTTCACGATAACGCAGCCGACGGGGACTTCATTGAGCTTATACGCCTTTTCGGCTTCCTTTATTGCTTCAGTCATGTATTTCGATATCATGATTTTCTTCCTTACCGGTCAATTTATTATAGTAAATCGGTTTAATTCTCTCTATGCGCACTGTGGTATAATATCGTTCGAAATCGCTGTAATACGCCGTCGAGCAGTCCACAAGCTTGGCATCGATTACCTTTTTGACGAAATCCTGCGGCACATACATGATGCCGTCCTCGCTTACTATGGTGTGATTGAGTATCACGGTATTTCCGTCGGAAACGACAGTGGAGGTATTTTCGTAAATTTCCAAGCTGTCAAATGGCACAAGTGCATTTCCGTTTACGATGACGGCACCGCTGTCGTTCCAAGTGATACTTTCGTCGGGCACGCCGAGGGAATTCAGCATCGCTCGCAGCGGAATATACGGCACGCCGTCGAAGCTTTTCATCACACCGCCGTACTTAAAGTTCAATATCTCGTAGGGTGACACGTAGGTGTCGTTTGTGGTATAGGTGATGGAATACTCCTTATCGCGGTAAACATCTATGATATCATCCTCCTTCGGTGAGGGGGATTTAAAATCCATATAGTTCGTTTTATACAGGGCATCGATTCCAAGCTTAAATATCACATCGCTGTTGTCAGCATTGACAATGGGCTTTTGAGCATTGGGGTCTGCCGGCATTTCCTTTCCGGTGGAGGCATAATAGAGTTTAAAAATATTCGTATTTATATTAAATTCATACGTTGCGCGCTCAAGCTGCTTGTCCTTATTGATAGTCAGTGAGGTTTTAATGCCGCGGCTTCCGAGTATGCGGATAGGCTCAAGCCTTTTAACGGCACTGCGCAGCTCGTTCATGTATCCGATGTAATTCGTTCTGTCCGTATCGCTTCCGTTAAAAAACAGGTACAGAGCGTTGAAGGATTGGTCGGTGAGAGCTTTCAGTGTATTTTTCAAATCGGAATCCGTCAGAGAAAGTGTAAACACTCCGCCGTTTTCGAGTATGCTTGAATTTCCGCGAAGCGCATCCTCAAAGGCGTATTTCAGCTTTTGAATTCGCATTTCCGACGGATATATTTTCACGGCATCCTCCGCCGCGGATTCAAGCATGTAGTATTTGCCGTTTATGGGAGATTTTATCAATATACGATAATACGGAGAATTTTCACTTGTGAAATTACAGTCTGCCCATATGTGGAATACGGCGTTTGCGTTTATTTTTAAATCCTCACTCAGCAAAAGCGGGGCATCCGCATACGCCTTGGCGTAGACCTTGGCGATTTTCTTATTCTGCTGTGTGCGGTAATTTATGTCGATATGTATTTTGGTGTTGAACAGACTCTCTGCTATTGACTTTAGGTCAAACGGGCTTGCGAGGTCCTTAAGCTGTGTCAGAAATTCCAGCTCTTTTAAGCTTTCCATGGTCACATCCACGGAAACGGAGCCCCTTTTCGGAAGAAGCTCGGTGTAGCCGAAAAGCTCGGAATAATTGTGTGCATGGGCGGTAAATGCCGAAAGTATGAACAATATGAGTGTGAGAACAGCTGTCTTTTTCATTCCTTTTTTCCTTTCCGAAGCTCATAAATGCAGCTTCCTTCAATCGGTGCGGCTTTAATCCGCCGTTAATATGTTTAAGGCGAGATACCGCACTGTATTTAAAATAATATCAGAAAAATGTTGCCTAAGTAAATAAAAATGTGTTATTATAATATAAATGTAATATTTTAAGAAGGAGAAAGCAATATGTCGGCGTACAAAAAACTGAGTGACGATGTGCAGGAGAGGATACTGCACGATACAGACTGTAAATACATATCCGAAGACAGAGCAATCCGCCGAAATCCCGACCACGACAAGGCGAATCTGTGGCGGCCGGCATTTGTGCGCGATGCCGAGAAAATCCTGCACTGCCCGTACTATAACCGCTACGGCGATAAGACGCAGGTTTTCTCACTGTATAAAAACGATGACCTGACACGTCGTGCGCTTCACGTGCAGCTGGTGTCCAGAATCGCACGGAACATCGGCAGAATGCTGGGACTTGATATCGATTTGATAGAGGCGATAGCTCTGGGACACGATATAGGTCACACGCCTTTCGGTCACGCCGGTGAAAAGTACCTGGATATGCTTTACCACGCCAACACGGGAAGGCATTTCCTTCATAATCTTCAGAGCGTGCGTGTGCTTGATAAAATCTTTAACTACAACATAAGCTTGCAGACGCTGGACGGTATCCTCTGTCACAACGGCGAAAACGAAAAGAAGGAGTACCGCTGCTCGGACATCGCGGATTTTGACCGATTCGATAAAATGTATGAAAAATGTTGCACCGACACGGACTATGCCGCATCGGTGATGCCCTCCACACTTGAGGGGTGTGTCGTGCGGATAAGCGACCTCATAGCATATATAGGCAAGGACAGACAAGATGCGATAAAAACCAATATCATAGACGGCTACGGTGCATTTTCAAACGGAAGTATAGGCAATTTCAACGCAGCCATAATCAATAATCTCATCGTGAACATCATAGAAAACAGCTACGGGAAAAATGCGATTATACTCGATGATGAGGCATTTGAGAATTTGCAGACATCGAAGAAGGAGAATTACTCAAAGATTTACCTGAGCGAGCGCATAGCCAAAATCCAGCGTGAAACCGCAGAACCGATATTCTGTGAGCTGTATGAGAAGCTTCTGGACGATTTGAAGGACTGTAAAGCCGATTCGCCCGTGTACAGACATCATATCGATTTCATAAACGAACAGCGCAGGTATTACGGCGCGGATGACTACGGAAATACGGAGAAAAATCTCATAGTCGTGGATTACATGGCAAGCATGACGGATGATTATCTTGTGGATTTGTACGAGTATCTGTTCCCCGGACGAAAGAGTATAAAGTATTTTTCGTATTTTGATGATATAGAGAAGTTGACACCTTGATGTTAAAAATGTATAATAGGTTTATTGGTAAAACGTAGGGCGCTGCATGCCGGTGGCATGCGTTTAGCGCTTGTCTGAGCCGAAGGGGAGAAAGGCGTTGGCGTTTAGGCAATGCCGGTGCGCTGCATGCCGGTGGCATGCGTTTAGCGCTTGTCTGAGCCGGAGGGGAGAAAGGCGTTGGCGTTTAGGCAATGCCGGTGCGCTGCATGCCGGTGGCA
>CAYRGA010000099.1:0-6519 GCA_964423705.1 uncultured Oscillospiraceae bacterium | reverse complement strand
AATTAAGATTGATTTCATGTCAGTAAATATATCCCGCTGTGATATAGATTGGGCGGCGGAGATTATGCATGCCGCTCTACGGGGTGAGCATTATTAATGCGGCATTTACTTTTATAAGGAAGTGCTGCCTATGAAGTCAGGTTATAATGCTGTTTTGGTGAGGTGCCGTTTTCATGGCGGCACCGATGCACATTATATAAACAGTGGTGCTATTGTAAGGAGGTGTACTTTATGAAAAGAACATATCAGCCGAATGTAAGACACAGAAGCAAGGTTCACGGTTTCAGAGCAAGAATGAGCGATAGAAACGGAAGAAAAGTTTTGGCGCGCAGAAGATTGAAAGGCAGAAAAGTTTTGTCTGCTTAAGTTGCTTGTGCAATGTCATTAAGCGGTTGGGCTATGCTCAACCCTACAAGTTATGTAATTAATGCAGTATTGTAGGGAACGGTTTAAGCCGTTCCGTTTTTTGTAGTATGCAGGTTTAAGACGTGCGCCGAAGGCAGGGAGGCAGTAATGAAAGGGACAATCAAAACAAACCGTGAATTTGTATATGCGTACAAAAAAGGAAAAAAAGTGGTTTCGGATTGCATCGTTTTTCATTATTACAAAAACAGAATCGGTAAAAACTCACTGGGGATTACCGTCACGAAAACTATCGGCAAGGCACATGTCCGCAATCGGGCAAAAAGGCTTATAAGGTCGGCGTACCGCGAGGTAGCACCCGATTTAAAGCAAGGCTACAACATAGTCATAGCCGCAAGGACAAAACTGGCATATGCTTCATATGACAAGGTTATTGCGGCGATGAAATACTGCGTAGAGAAGTCTGAACTGAAATGAAGAAATTGTTAATAGCATTAATAATATTTTATCAAAAAAGAATATCGCCCTTAAAAAAACCTTGCTGCAGATTTTGTCCGACATGTTCTTCCTATGCATTGCAAGCAATAGAGAAGTACGGTGCAGTGAAGGGGTTGTATTTTGCTTTCAGACGAATTTTAAAATGCCATCCGTTTAACGACGGTGGTTACGACCCGCTTAAATAGGGAGGATACAGATGAATATTTTCAGATTGTTAATTACTACACCGTTAGGCTACATTCTGGGCTGGATAAATGACTTTGTAAACAATTACGGTGTCGCAATTATATTATTTACGGTGCTGATTAAGCTGATTTTATTGCCGCTTGGTTTAAAACAGCAGAAATCAATGACCAAAATGCAGAGAATCCAGCCAAAGCTTAAGGAGATTCAGGAAAAATACAAGTACGACCAGAATAAAGCAAGCATGGAAACAATGAAGCTGTACAAAGAGTACGGTGTGAATCCTGCGGGCGGTTGTTTGCCGTTACTTATCCAGTTTCCTATATTGATAGGCCTTTATAATGTTATATATAAACCACTTACGTATATTTTGCACATGAGTGCAACGCAGATAGACAAATTAAAGGAAGCGTACAAGCTTACAGATAGTACAGTATCGCGAATGGCTGAAATCGCAATATCTGAAAGTGAAAAATTGCTTAATTTTGACTTTTTAGGATTAAATCTTTCGGATGTTCCGTGGAATGCGATAAAGGCAAACATAACAAGTCCCAAAAGCTTGGCACTGCTCATCATACCGATACTTGCGGGTCTGTCGACCTTTATGTCGAGTAAAATCACCATGATGATGAACAAAGACAAGACGTCGGAAGCTAAGAAAAACAAGGCACCGGAAAGAGTGCTTTCATCCGACCCGAAGAAAGCTGCGGGAAATGCACAGAGTGCTGAGTCAATGACAAATTCAATGACATATATAATGCCGTTTATGACTGCTTGGTTTGCACTTACACTTCCATCCGCAATGGGTCTGTACTGGGTAGTATCTAATGTCCTTTCACTTGGACAGACGATACTTTTAAACGGTTATTACAACAAAAAGCTTGAAGCGGAGATATCTGAGCAGGATGCCGCAAGAGAGCAGAAGCTTATCGAAAAACAGAAGAAATATAATATTAATAAAAAGAAAAAAAGAGGGTAGATACTAATGACTACTGTTGAAAAATCCGCTAAAACAAAAGAAGAAGCCGTAAGGCTTGCTTTATCAGAGCTCGGAATCGGTGAGGACGAGGCTGAGATTGAAGTTGTGGAGGAAGGCTCAAGAGGTTTTCTCGGCTTGGGCGGCAAGGATGCTGTCGTAAAAGTAACATTCGTACCGAATCCGGAAAAAAGAGCAAGAGATTTTTTGACAAAGCTTTTTGAAATTGCCGGAGAAGATATAGAAATCAACATTGTAAAAACATCCGATGCATTGAACATAGACCTCAAAGGCTCGGATATGGGCGTTATAATATGCAAGAGGGGAGAAACACTGGATGCGATTCAGCACTTGACGAGCTTAGCGGTCAACAGAGGTGACAGCAGCTTTGTTAAGGTTTCGGTAGATACCGAAAATTATCGTGAGAAAAGGATTAAAACCCTGGAAAATCTCGCTCACAAGATAGCAAACAAGGTTACAAGAACCGGAAGAAACACAACTCTTGAACCGATGAACTCATTTGAACGCAGAATTATTCATTCCGCTCTTCAGAATGATGAATATGTCACTACATACAGTGTGGGACAGGGTTCAAACAGGAAAGTAGTTGTTGCATTAAAAAAAGACTGATTTTTTCAATAATGGGCAATGCTCCGTTATTAAACACGCCGGCGGAATGAACCACCGAAAAAGTAAGGTGAACCTGCCGTCTGCAAGGGCGGGGGCATCTTACTTTTAGTTATATTATGTAAAAATCAAATATCTTTAATGTAATTACATCGGCATAAAATAAGGCTGTCACAAATTAACGGTTTGCCGTTTTTGGGAGACAGCTTTTTTATTGCAAATCTATATTTGAACGGAAGTGGACAGCCAAATGAATACAGAGGATACAATAGCGGCTATTTCAACACCTCCCGGTGTAGGCGGCATAGCAATGATACGCATAAGCGGTGATTCTGCCGTTACGATGGCGGACAAGATTTTTCAAAGTTCGCGCGGCAGGGCACTGTCAAGTGTCAAAACGCATACCATTCATCATGGGTATATTGTCGATGAAAACGGAAAGGTGATAGATGAAGTGCTGGCTTCGGTTATGCTGGCCCCGAATACCTATACCAAGGAGAATGTCGTCGAAATAAGCTGTCACGGCGGTATAGTGAGCGCACGTGCGATTTTGGAGGCGGTGCTCAATGCCGGTGCAAGGTCGGCATTGCCGGGCGAATTTACAAAGAGAGCTTTTCTAAACGGACGAATCGATTTGTGTGAAGCAGAGTCGGTCATTGACATAATAAACTCAAAGACTTCGACTGAGCAGGCTGTCGGTGTAAATCAGCTTCGTGGTCATTTATCAAAATGCATAAACGACATCAGAAATAATCTTTTGGAGCTTATATCGCATTTACAGGTACTTATAGATTTTGCTGATGAAGATTTGGAACCACTGACAGATGAAGAATATCTAAATGGGTTAAAAAAATCACATGATGATATTACTGCGCTTTTAAACAGTGCGGTTAAGGGTAAAATCATAAAAAACGGGGTTAAAACCGCAATTATCGGGAAACCGAATGTCGGTAAGTCGTCGCTTTTGAATCTGCTGTGCGGTGATGATAAAGCCATAGTGACTGACATAGAAGGAACTACTCGTGATACTATAGAGGAATGCGTGATGCTGGGCAAGGTTATGCTGGATATAACCGATACTGCCGGTATCAGAAATACTTCCGATGCCATAGAAAGCATTGGAGTTGAAAAATCAAAATCCGTTATGAATGATGCGGAGCTTGTAATATATATGACGGATGCTCAGAAAAAACTTGATGAAAACGACAAATTTATTATTGATTCTTTGAAAAATAAGAATGCTATCGTGCTTATTAATAAGTATGAACTGAAAAAAGAGGTCGATGAGGAATATTTGCGTGAAACGTCTATGCACGTCATTCCTTTTTCGGTCAAAGAAAAAATCGGACTGGATGAGCTGAGTACACAGATTGAAAAAATGTTTGACATGGGTACGATTAATGCGGATTCCGATTCGGTAATAACGAATATCCGTCATTCAGATGCACTGAGAAAAGCAAGGCTTGCACTGGACGGAGCGATCAATGCCATTGAAAATGGGATACCGCTTAATATGACATTTATTGATATCGAAAACGCGGTTTCGGCTCTCGGAGAAATAACGGGGCAGACAGTCGGAGAAGAAATCATTGACAGAATTTTTCATAATTTTTGTGTCGGAAAGTAGGTAAAACAATGACTGAATATATTGCAGGGGAGTATGACGTTGCAGTTATAGGCGGAGGACATGCAGGATGCGAAGCTGCACTTGCCGCAGCAAGACTTGGCGCCTCCACGATTATGTTTGTTATAAATATGGATACCGTTGCAAATATGCCGTGCAATCCATGTATAGGCGGAACCGCAAAGGGACACCTGGTACGTGAAATAGACGCACTCGGTGGCGAAATGGGAAAAAATGCCGACAAAACTTTTATTCAATCCAGAATTTTAAATAAAGGAAAGGGACCGGCGGTTTACAGTTTGAGAGTTCAGTCCGACAGACGTAAATATCAGGAGGAAATGAAACACACTCTTGAAAAACAGGAAAATCTCGATATGAAGCAGGCGGAAATCATCGAGATAGAGTTCGGAGAAAACAATGAGGTTAAAAGTGTTCTCACTAAGATAGGTGCGCGCTACAAGGTAAAGGCTGCGATTATAGCTACGGGCACTTTTCTTAAGGGCAGGATTATTGTCGGTGACGTAAGCTACAGTGGCGGGCCTGACGGCGTATTCCCGTCAAATGAGCTTTCGGAATGCTTGAAAAATGTCGGAATTGTATTGCAAAGATTTAAAACGGGAACTCCGGCACGTGTAAACAAAAGCAGCATTGACTTTACCAAAATGGAGGTTCAGGAGGGTGATGAGGATATAACGCCGTTTTCTTTTGAAACGAAAAATCCCGGAGAAAATAAAACGGTTTGTTATCTGACATATACCAATGAAAATACCCATAAAATCATTACGGACAACCTCAATCGCTCTCCTATGTACAGTGGAATGATTGAGGGAGTGGGTCCCAGGTACTGCCCGTCTATAGAGGACAAGATAGTAAGATTTAAGGATAAGCCGCGACATCAGCTGTTTGTTGAGCCTATGGGACTTGATACTGAGGAAATGTATATTCAGGGCTTTTCCACATCGATGCCAGAAGAAGTTCAGATGAAAATGCTTCACTCAGTGGCGGGATTGGAAAATGCAGTTATGATGCGTACAGCATACGCAATAGAATATGACTGTATAGATTCCACACAGCTTAATTCTACGATGGAATTTAAAGATTATCCGTTTCTCTACGGCGCCGGTCAATTTAACGGAAGCTCAGGTTATGAGGAAGCGGCGGCGCAGGGGCTGGTTGCCGGAATTAACGCTGCATTGAAATGTCTTGAAAAGCCGCCATTTGTGCTTGACAGGAGCGAGTGTTATATCGGAACTTTGATAGATGACCTTACGACCAAGGGTACCAAGGAACCGTATCGTATGCTTACAAGCAGAAGCGAATACAGACTTCTCTTACGTCAGGACAATGCTGATTTAAGACTTACACCGAAAGGGTATGAAATCGGTCTTATATCCGAAGAAAGATATACGGAATTTTTAGACAAAAAACAAAATATCGAAGCTGAGATACAGCGTGTGGAGCATGCAAACATTCCACCGTCGGAAGAGGTAAATTCGATTCTTGAAGCCCACGGAAGTACCAAGCTGACTACCGGCGTTAAACTTGCGGAGCTTGTGAGAAGGCCGGAGCTTTCTTATGAATTACTGGAAAGTATAGACTGCAACAGACCAAAGTTGGACAGATATACGGCGGAGCAGGTTAATATACAGGTTAAGTATGAAGGATATATAAAGAAACAGCTTGCGCAAGTGGAACAGTTTAAAAAGCTTGAACAAAAGAAGCTTCCGAAAAGTATGGATTATGGCAAGGTTTACGGTTTGAGGCTGGAGGCACGCCAAAAGCTTGAGAAAATCAAGCCGGAATCGATAGGACAGGCTTCGAGGATTTCGGGGGTTTCGCCGGCTGATGTAAATGTTCTTTTGATATATATGCAGGCTCACGGCGGCACGGCAAAGGAGGAAAGTTAATTGTCACTTAAAGAAATACTGCGTGAAAATGGAATCAGTGATATAAATTGTGAAAAATTTCACAAATATTATGAATTGCTGGTTGAATGGAATGAAAAAATCAATTTGACCGCGATAACCGACGAGGATGATGTAGCGTTAAAGCATTTCATGGATTCGCTTAATTCAAACTCAACCGGTATAATCCGTGACGGTATGAGCGTAATAGATGTCGGAACCGGTGCAGGATTTCCCGGTTTGCCGCTAAAGATTGCGCTGCCGAAAATCAAATTGACGCTCGTTGACTCGCTTAATAAACGAATAGGTTTTCTTAATGAAGTAATACATGAATTGGATATTGC
>CAYRGA010000098.1:0-6706 GCA_964423705.1 uncultured Oscillospiraceae bacterium | reverse complement strand
ATGGTAATTTAAACTTTTATAATATATAATATATTTATCAAGAAAATTTTATATTCGGAGTTATATTATGACAAAACGAAAGCTACCCATACCGCTAAGGCTTGCCAATAAATACATAACAAAAATACTCAAAGACGACATCTTCGGGCTGGCTGCCGAAATGGCTTTTTATTTGCTCACGGCTTTTTTTCCGTTTATAATACTGTTGTTTATAATAGCGACAAATGTCAGTGACAGCATGCAGAAGTTGCTTTTTAATTTCATAAGTGCGCTTCCCGCGGATGCGGAGAATACCGTGATGAACATCCTCTTGAACTTCACCCAGAGCATCCCCATTGTTATAACGGCGTCGTTTCTGGCACTGTGGTGTACATCAAATGTAATCAACACCTTGAAAAAATCACTGAACCGCTTTTACGGAGCGAAGGAGGAGCGAGGCTTTATTAAGACACGGCTTTTGTGCCTTTTGTTCGCACTTCTCATCATAGTACTGATTGTACTGAGCTTCACCCTCATAATCTTCGGTGAAGGAACCGGATTTCTGCTCAGATACCTGAACTACTTTAAATACCGCTTTAAATTCCTTAATACGGAGTACATCTGGGACCGCTCCAGGTACCTTTCGGTAATACTTATATTCCTTACCGGAATGACGGTGATATTTAAGTTTCTGCCCAGTAAGAAACTAAAGCTCAGCTCGGTAATATGCGGCTCGCTTCTCACGGCGCTTACCTGGTGCATAGCATCGTGGGGATTTTCGTTTTATATAAACAATTTTTCAAGATACCATGTAATTTACGGCTCACTTGCCGGAATAGTAATCCTCACCACCTGGGTATACATGTCGGGCTTTGTCATACTTCTCGGCGGCGAGCTGAACGCCTTTCTGTACAGAACCGGAAAAGCAAAAAGGCTGGCGACACTCAGAAAAAAACAGCACGGAAAAGCGGACACTTTGCGCAAAAAAACTATTGAAGTTGACGAAAACTGAAAAATTTTTATTATTTTTAAAAAAACACTTGCAAAACATCATTTTTTTTGATACAATATAACTTGCGTTTAATTAATGGGCTTCGCCCTGCCATTTAATGTGTCGGCTGCGGATTACGACGCCGCCGCAAAAATCAAGTATACTGCGTGCTCTGAGATGCTTACGGCTTGATTTGCATTATGAAATGGTCACGGTACCGAGGTACTGCGTGAACGGAGAAACACATACAGGGTTTCAGCCCTAAGTGATTTATGAATACTTATAGGAGGTGCATATATATGGCAAAATGCGAAATTTGCGGAAAAGGTGTTACTTTTGGTATAAAGGTAAGCCACTCTCACAGAAGATCAAACAGAACATGGAAGGCTAACGTAAGACCTGTTAAAGCTTTGGTAAACGGTACACCGAAGAAAATCAAGGTTTGTACAAGCTGTCTGCGTTCAAACAAGGTTACAAGAGCTATATAACCATTGCTTTTGAATTTTTGAAAATTAAGTCATAAAGCAAGGCTGCAGTTGCAGCCTTGCTTTGATTTTATCCGATTATTCTATGTAACCTTAAACACTTTTTTCAAAAATTTCCGCATGAATCCGGGCACATTCAGCAAAACCACCTTCATTTACAACACCCCTTACATATTATCGAAAAAGGCTGTCATTATACAGGCAAATGCACAAAAACATAAGCAGCACACACTCCGTCACCGCTATTATTATAGGCGGAAGAAAAAGTGCCATAAGCAATCCGGCAGAAAAACCCAGTATACAGAAAACCAATATACCCTTTCCCAAATGTCCGAAAAACTTTTTCGGTCCTCCACCGCAATTTTTACCCATATTATAAGTCAACCCCCTTGCTGTATTATATGCCTTTCGCCAAGCAAGTGTTACAACTGTGAATTTTCTATTCTGTTTCGCGTCACATACGCATTGTACAGCTCCGTCAGTGAATTTACAAACTCGGCATCTATGAGATTGTTCGGCGTTATGCCGCTCAGTATCTGTATTCTCCTTACAGCCTCGGCAGTGGGTTCGTCGTAGGTTCCCGTTATAAAAAGTGAAAATATGTTAGACAGTCTTTCGGATAAGGCAGTTATCATCGCCTGTATCACATAAAGCTCCGCCGCGTGCTCACCGGGGCGTATTGGCTCACGCATTTCGTTAAAAACAAGCATACATACACTTTTATTCTCCGCAGCGGTGACTTCCTCGGATACCTCCACCAGCTTATTCCAAGTGTCATTGTCAACATCACCAGTCGCATACAGTCCGTATGCCTTCTGAAAGCTCTCCACACTTCTTTTTGTCTGAAGCCCGAATATGCCGTCCGGTATCACATCCGATACATCCGCACGGCTGTTTGATACGGTTCTGAGCATGCTTTGTATGTAGCTTACAGTTCCAAAAGGCAGATTATTCATTTAAATCACCCTCATTGTTAAAGTCATTATCGCCAATCCGCACGATATTTCCGGGATAGCTGAGAACACCGGAATCCGGTATTAACACCGTTTCTGTTATCCCGTAGTACGCCCTGTAGAGCTCATCCCAGGTCACCCTTCCCACGACTCCGTCGGCAGTCAAGCCGAATGCCTTTTGAAATGCGATAACCGCGTTTTCGGTTTCACGGTCAAAGGTTCCACTGATGTTTACAAAAGGAACTGCCTCATAGAACTCTCCCACCACAGCCAGGAAATATTGCAGAATCTCCACCTTTCTGCCCTCGTCGCCCAAGCGTATGGCATCGGGATATTCCAGTGATGAGCCGAATATCGTCACGCCCTCACTGTTAAGCTCAGACAGTCTTTCTATCCCCACGTACAGCATGGTCATCTTATTCCAGGTCGCCGAGCCCACCACTCCGTCGGGCGTAAGATTGAAAATCTGCTGAAATTGCCTTACGGAACGCTGAGTCGCCTCGCCGAATATACCATCCTCATTTACGGTAGGTATGGCGGGGTAGTTTACGGCTATCCTGTTCAACTGCACCTGTATCAAAAGCACATTTGAGCCTCTGTCACCCGGGCTTACCGGGTATCCCGGATACTGTGAGCTTATATCCATTATGGGGGCATTTCTCACCAGTTCAATGTTATCCCCATAGTAATACTGAAGTATGCCTATGGCAGTGTAGCCCTGTCGCGCAAGGTACTCACTGCCCCACTGCGACAGTCCGTCACATGTCACCGTGGTACCGTTGCAGTATTTCGCGGCAAGTGGTTCGACATACCCCACCCGCCTTATATACGTGGTGAAAATATCGTCAACGATTCTGTCGATGTTTTCAAATATAGTTCTTCCCTTTATAAATTTCTGGTCATATGCGGTAGAGCTTGTGATGTTAAAGTTGTAACCGCGGCTCGTGTAAAACTCAGTATACACTCGGTTAAGCGCATAGGAAATCTGTGCATATATATTTGCGTATATAGCTGCCTCATTCCAAGTCGGATATATCTCACTCGATGCCACGTTTTTGATGTACTGCGGAAAGCTTACCGTCACATTTTCAGCTTCCTCGTCAGGCGCACCCAAATGCACCGTTATGTAGCTCGGCACATACGGCAATCTGGCAAGCGGCATATAATCCCTCCTATCTCTGCAAAAGGGGCAAAGCCCCGTAATTTCATACATCGGCGCATGACACCGCCGATAAAAAGCAAATCTTATCCCGCTGCCCGCAAAAGCGGGGTTATCTTGCTTTCAACTATAAATTCTGCGGTGTTTCAGTGAATTTCTCCGCCATGCTGTCCGCCGATTCGTTTTCTATCAACGGAACAAGCCCCGTGTCTACAATCGTGGTTCTGTTCGCAAAAACCTGAGCGTCATTTATAAATACCGTGTAATACTCAGGATGGTCTATCCGTATATCCACCTCGGCAAAGGGTCTGCCCTCGCTCGGTGCCTCACTTTCCGCCTCGTTCGGCGCATTTACCGCCACAGAGGTCGTAAGTCCGTTTTTATCGGTAGTTCTCTTTCCCAAAAGTGCATGTGTCCCCGTGCCGTCCGACAGCACTGTCATCACTGCTCCCTGTATGGGGAGCTGTCCTCTGGAGGTATAAATCCTTGCGGATACATATCCGTTTTGTGCCATACTTTTCCCACCTCATAATATTTATATTGAAAATCACACCGTATATGCCAAAATGTTTTTACATATATTACCGCTGTTCAAACTGCCCGCAATATAGTACAATATACCTACGGATATCCGTCGTAATATACAGCGGATACCCCACCAATGAGAAAGGAATTTATACAATGCTGAAGAAAATCACTACCGTACTTATAGCGGCAGTCACCGCATTTGCACCCTGCGGCACATCAATGGCACTTACACTCGAAAGCAACGTACTTACAGACATAAACGGTCACTGGGCATACGACAGTATCATCACCTTAAACCGCGCCGGAATATTAAAGGGCAGCGGCGGAAAAGCCAACCCCGATTCGAAAATCACCCGAGGTGAATTTACCGCCCTCGTTTCACGCGCTCTCAGCCTCGAAGCGTCGCCAAGTGCGGTGTTCGGCGATGTCACCGAAGGCAGCGTATTTTATAACGATATAAGTGCAGCATATGCGGCAGGACTGGTAAGTGGTGCCGCCGACGGCAATTTCTATCCGAACAGCCGCATAACACGTGAGGAAATCATGCTGATAATATCCCGCTGCACCGAAGTCAAGGGACGAAAAACGGTTTCATTTACCGACATAGGCAAAAAATACAAATACCTTAAGGAGCTGACCGCAGCTGTTTCCTCGGGCATAATAAACGGATATTCCGACGGTACATTTAAACCGAATAATAACGCCACCCGCGCCGAAGCGGCAACTATGACGGTTCGGCTTTTGAATTCATCTGAAGAACCGACTTCAAGGGAGATTACCGCCTTTTCCGAGCGTTACATCAAAAACGATGCCGAGAATATGGACAAAAACATCGCACTTTCGACAGGGATTGCACTGGATGAACTCTACTACAGACTGGACTGCATTGACGAAATAAATAAAAACGGAAGAACTGTTTTAAAAAGCGTGAGCAACATTTCAAAAACCGCGGCAAGCATCAGCGGCATGACCGCAAACCTCACCTTCACCGCCGACATGACATACACCTCAGCCGGCACACCCGACACACGAAAGGCATACGTAAAGCTTAAAATAATCTCTAAAAACGAAGATTTATATGTGTACGACTACAGCATAAACTTTGCCTACAAAGAAAAAATCAACCTCACGTGGGAGGTGTACTCTGCCGTACCCGATTACGCACCCATTGGTGTAAATGTGGTATCGCCGTCAAGCTTTCAGGTTTCCGCAGAGGATTTGGGCGTGGAGAAAACTTACCTTTCCGACGGAATAAGCTTTTTTAATTCGCTGACCTCATCATATATGAGCTATGCCAAGTCAAACGGCTACGACGTATGGCCGATGTACAAAACCGACTTCACACTCAGCACTTCAGACAAGCTTTTAAACAATGCCTCCACACGAGAAAAAGCCGTTCAACAGCTCATCAGATATGCCTGCAAATACGATATCGACGGCATAAACTTTGACTTTGAAAATATGTATGTATCAAACCGAGATATATTCACCTGCCATGTCCGCGAGGTGACACTGGCAATGCATGAATTGGGACTTTTCGTTTCCGCAGATGTCACACGAAAGGAAGTGACAAGCTCGGTATGGTCTATGTGCTACGACAGAGCCGCACTTGCCGAAACGGCAGACTATATCATGCTGATGGCATATGACGAATACTACGCCGGAAGCAAAAAAGCGGGCTCCGTGGCAAGCCTTGACTGGACAGAGGACACTGTCAAAAAAACTCTCACCGAGGTTCCCTCTGAAAAGCTTGTTTTGGGAATACCATTTTATACCAGATACTGGGAGGTTAAAAACGGTATAGTCACCTCATCGAAGGCATTAAGCATGGAATCTGCATGGAATATGGCAGCGGCAAACAACGCCGAATACACCTGGAACTCATCGGACAGTCAGTACGTGGTGTCGTGGAAAAAAGGCGGTACGACCTGTTCTTTTTGGCTTGAAAACGACGATACCGTGAAAAAGCGAATCGCACTGGTGAATAAATATTCCCTCGCCGGTACGGCAAGCTGGCGGCGAGGACTGGAAACCTCAAATATATGGCAGGTCATATATGATAATTTGTTTTGATATTCGACCCTACAATCGATTGTCATTGGCAATAATTTTATGCGATACAACGTTTGTGTGCCATGCACAATCCGTAGGGGCGAACACATTTATCTGCCCGTCCATTGCCTTCCCCTCCGAGGGAAAGGTGGATTTTGCACAGCAAATTCGAATGGTGTGCAAAAAATCATTCGGCACAATCCACATAATTTAATCGCCATGTATGCGGGCGGACAGGGTCGTCCGCCCCTACCGTCCGGTGTTAAACACATATAACGGGGAATATCCACGGGCGGACAGGGTTGCCCGTTATAATCGTCCGGATGAAGCATCAAAAAACATCCGATACGGCACAGAGGTCATACCCTTCATGTCACGTAACGCAGGTCGTTTCCTCCAGACTGTAGGGGCAGACGACCCTGTCTGCCCGTTATAATCGTCCGGATGAGGCGTCAAAAAACATCCGATACGGCACAGAGGTCATACCCTTCATGTCACGTAACGCAGGTCGTTTCCTCCAGACTGTAGGGGCAGACGACCCTGTCTGCCCGTTGTGGTC
>CAYRGA010000097.1:0-6787 GCA_964423705.1 uncultured Oscillospiraceae bacterium | reverse complement strand
TGTCCTCCGACACAGGCGTGGTTTCAAAATATTGATTCAGTAGGGAGTAGTCGTTTGGTAGCTTGCATTTATTCAAAAAGCTAGCGCCTTCACGGAATTTTCCGATATTGCCGTCATAGTTGTATTCTTTATAGCTGCAATCATCCTCAAAAATCATTTTATGCGATATTTTATTGCCGTTTATTGTTCCCTCGAAAATCATTTCATATCCCATGTGAGCGCAGTACACTAATATTCCGCTTTCGTTTATTCCGCAAAGGGAACAGTGACCGCCCGGGAGCTCTCCGATATATGTCGCCTCATCATTGATGTATGTATACACATCATATCTGTAATCCGCTTCGCAAGTGCCACGCTTGATTATAAGCTCCGGAATGTTATCCTTGTTTATGTCGTATACATAATAATACGGATCTTCAAAATTCTGGGCGGCATCTGCCGATATGCTGTTTAATATCTGTGCGTACGAGGTTTTTATGCGCTCGCTTAAGCTTACGGAGGATGCCGCTTTGGCGTTTATAACGCTTTCGATTTCTTTGAGTGCTTTTCGGTGCCTGATTTTCCGTATTTATCAAGACTGTTTGCTTTTTCACTGTCGATGGCTTTGAATTTTGAAATTTGTTTATTATATTCATCCTTAGGCACTTGCTTTTCGTTTATTGCATATACATCCGAACCGGCCAATTCCGGATTTTCCGTGTGAAAGTCTTTGGTACATTGTGAATAACTCCAACGGTTATAAAATTCGGTTGTAATCCATTTGTTATCTGTCACCGTACCATAATAGACAGTATCATCACATATAGAATCAAACCATGTTTTCGCATATACTTTGCCGTTACATTCGGCAAAGCATAATTGAAAACACAGATTCATGGAATTACTGCAAAATGTGTGTGTAAGCATAAATGCACCGTTGTCATATCCGTATACCTCGTAAAAGCAATCTCCGCTGAGATCGGGGAATATTTCCGTAACACCGATAAGAAGCTCTGTGGTTCCGTTTCCGTCAAAGTCAATCAATTTAATAAGGTCAACCCCGGAATACAGTTTGTTAATATATGTATAAATACCGTACTTTGCAATTGCATCATCGATTACTGCTTTGTATGCTACTGCCTGCTCATAAGATAAAGAGTCATCTGCGAAAACGGTACTTGTCACACCAAAGGTGCTTACAAGCATCAGAAACACAACCGCAATACACAGATATTTTTTCATATCAATTCATACCCTTATGCATTTTCTTTTTTTAATTTCTTAATAACCACGATATTCGCGATTGACACAATTAATGTCAAGTACGGCATGGCGGTTAATTTTATAAGTTTTAAAATCAAGGCTGTAAGTCCTACTATTAAAATAAAAAGTATTGACATGACAGTCATAATCACAGCACCCAAGGTGCCGTATTTATAGCTGCCGTTTGCATTTTTAAGTGTTTTTATAACGTATATTGCATTAAATATGATTCCCACGAAGGCTATAATTGCTATGATAAGTGTTATCGTGTACACCGACCCTGTCTGATACTGATTTCCTGCCAAAATGTAACCGAAAAGTGAGAATTCCGGCACTTCTTGACTCATGCCGAACAGAGAGTAAAGACCGTTTGCCACAGGAATCTCAATCCATCTTAAAAATGGCAATATGATGCCCAGTATGGCAAGAGCTACACTTATATAGATCTTTGATTTACTTTTGCTTTTAGCGGTACATTCCGCGCACACTTTCATTCCCTCCGGGATTTCTTTTCCGCATTGTTCACAATACATAATTAATCTCTCCTTTTAAAAATGGTCTTGCCATACACATTTTTAAAGAAAAGGCTTCCCCGACCTCCTTCTTTTTTCATATTTTAAAAAGGTGTGTGGCTGATATCGTAAGCCACACACCCGAAAAATGCACAGCTCCGATTGTTGCCACACAATTTTTCATAACTTTGCCTTTTATATAGGAACAAGTATGCGAAAACAGAGCATGCATTTTTACCGAAGTAAAAAATTGCATACCTATCCCATTTTAAAGACAAAGCATTAAATGATATGAAATTGTGTGGCACTTAAATTATAAAGCCAATCACAACAAAATACAATAGTTATTTCCATAATTCTGCAATATGCAAAAAACATTTTTCGGAATTTTATTTAAAATGAACAATGTCGTATGCATAAAAACGTTGATTTTAACCGCAGGCAAAAAATTATTGCCGCGATAGGTTGACAATATCAATTTATTGTTATATAATTCTAATTGTATATTTATGCAAAAAATAAAAATATGGAGGCATTACCATGAAAAAATTATTATCAGTTATTTTTGCCTGCGTTATCGCTGTAGCTGTTTTTGCGGGATGCGGACAAAACGATGCAAACGTGCAGTCATCCAACGGCGGAAAAAAAGATGTTAAGTTAAAGATTCTTGATACCGAGTATGTTACAGAGGATTATGCTATTTGCGTTGCAAAGGAAAACACAGAGCTTAAGGACAAAATAAATGCTGCTCTTAAGGAACTCGAAGCAGACGGCACACAGAAGAAGATTGTGGATAAATACATATCGAATGTTGAACACGACCTTACCTTCCAGCAGTCGGCAGACGGTAAGAAAGAACTTCATATGGCTACAAACGCTCAGTTCCCGCCTTATGAATTCTATAAGGATAAGGAAATTGTCGGCATAGATGCCGAAATGGCAGCCGCTATTGCTGACAAGCTCGATATGAAGCTTGTAATAGACGATATGGATTTTGATGCGGTCGTTACATCAGTTCAGTCCGGAAAGTCGGATATCGGTATGGCGGGCTTGACCGTTAATGAAGACCGTCTTAAATATGTAGACTTCACAGAAAGCTATGCACAGGGTGTACAGGTTGTCATAGTTCCCGAAAACAGCGAAATCAAAACTGTGGATGACCTTTCAAAGAAAGGTGCTAAATATCTTATAGGTACACAGAAGGGAACCACGGGCGATACATACTCCGAGGACGATTTCGGTTCTGACAGAGTTATGAAGTATGCATCCGGAAACGAAGCTGTTCAGGCACTTGTAACCGGAAAGGTTGACTGTGTAATTATCGATAATGAGCCTGCAAAGGCATATGTGGAAGCAAACAATAAATAATAAATCGTATGAATCACACGAGGGGCGGATGTTCCACCATCCGTCCCTGTTTTAAATGTGGGGATTAAAATTACACCGTAACCTTGAATCAGACATTCCCCGCGCCTTTGACAGTATTTGCGGTTGTACATAAGTTTGCCGCTGCTGCATGGGTAATGTTTAACAAATTAAAAATTCGGCGAAGAATGTACCGCCGATGGAAAAGCATACGACACCCTCGTCCGTATAGACGGGGGATATCTTACTTTTAGCTATATATGAGGTGTCGCAATGAATTCAATCTTAAACGGTATACAATCATGGGCGTTAAACCTGAAGGATGATTTTATACTCAATTTTGTAAATGAAGACCGCTGGACTTTTATAGTGGACGGTCTTAAAAATACGCTTATTATTACCTTTTTTGCTGCCCTTTTGGGAATCGCGTTTGGTGTAATAGTAGCCATTATTCGCTCCAGCTATGAAAAAACCAGCAAGGAGATTCACAGTCCTTTGAAAAATTTTTTGTTTGCCATGGTGAATCTCATATGCAAAATTTATTTGACCGTTATCCGCGGAACACCGGTTGTTGTACAGCTTATGATAATGTACTACATAATTTTTGCATCCTCCAGAAACAGTATGCTGGTGGCAATACTTGCTTTTGGTATAAACTCCGGTGCTTACGTTGCCGAGATAGTTCGTTCGGGAATTATGTCGGTTGATTCCGGACAGTTCGAAGCCGGCAGAAGCCTTGGCTTTGACTACAAAAGTACCATGTGGTATGTGATCATACCTCAGGCATTTAAAAACATATTACCGGCATTGGCAAACGAATTTATTGTTTTGCTTAAGGAAACATCCGTGGCCGGCTATGTTACTATCAGGGATTTAACCATGGGCGGAAATATAATCCGTTCAAGCACCTATTCACCTTTCATGCCATTGTTTGCAGTTGCACTTATTTACCTGGTAATGGTAGTGTTCTTTACTTGGCTTGTCGGTAAGCTTGAAAGGAGGTTGAGAAGCAGTGACAGATAATCCTATTGTTGAAGTAAACGGTTTAAAAAAGTATTATGACGGTGACCGTGTTAAGGCACTGGATAATATCAACACAAAAATTTATGACGGAGAAGTAGTGGTAATCATAGGACCGTCAGGTAGCGGAAAATCAACGCTTCTGCGCTCTCTGAATCTGCTGGAAACACCTACGGACGGACATATCTATTTCGACGGCAAAGACCTTTTGGACAAAAATGTGAATATTAATCTTCATCGTCAGAAAATGGGTATGGTTTTTCAGCATTTTAATCTTTTTCCGCATATGACGGTATTGAAGAATATGACTATCGCTCCGATGAAGCTTTTAAAGAAAAGCCGCGCTGAAGCTGAACAGAAAGCACTCGGCCTCCTTGAAAGAGTCGGACTTAAGGACAGAGCAAATGCATATCCGAGCCAGCTATCCGGAGGACAAAAGCAGAGAGTTGCCATTGTCCGTGCACTGTGCATGGAGCCTGCGGTTATGCTCTTTGATGAGCCCACCTCCGCACTTGACCCCGAAATGGTCGGCGAGGTTCTGGACGTTATGAAGGAACTGGCGCATGAGGGAATGACGATGATTGTCGTTACGCACGAAATGGGCTTTGCTCGCGAAGTTGGTACAAGAGTTGTATTTATGGATGAGGGTAAAATCATGGAGGAAGGCACACCGAGTGAAATATTTACGAATCCGAAATGTGACAGACTTAAGAGCTTCCTTGCTAAGGTTCTTTAATTTCCGGAAAGAGCAGTGAAAATTTTTTGAAAGGGTGGCTCGGATGCTTAATTTGATACCTCAAGTGAAGCTTTTGGAAATAAAATCGGGATTTGTTTCAAAAGTTGCGATTTATTATGATAATTTAAATTGTGATACACGTATTTTAGATGCTTTGAAGTCAATACCCTTTGACAGCAGCGGCATAAATGTCGATATTTCCGTTTCAAAAGAGCGTGGTGAAGGATACGAACTTTGCATTGACGAGAATGGAATTGATATAAGAGCTGAAGGCAATGAGGGAGCTTTTTACGCAGTTCAGACACTGAGGCAGATTTTTAAGCACGATAAAATTCCGTGCTTATATATTAAGGATTGGCCTGATTTTAAATACCGCGGCTTTTATCACGATGTCACACGCGGAAAGATACCGACCGTTGCAACTTTAAAGACACTTATCGACAAAATGGCGTATTATAAATTAAATTCATTACAGCTGTATGTTGAGCATACCTACGAGTTTAAAGAATGTAAGGATGTAAATGATAAATTCGGTTGCTTTACAGCTGATGAATTGAAGGAAATAGATGCGTATTGCAAGAAAAATTTTGTTGATTTTATACCGTCGCTTTCGACCTTCGGACACCTATATGAATTGCTCAATCAGAAGGAGTATGGTGATTTACGCGTATTAAAGGATTTCAATGAACCGAATTTCTGGGATGCTAGGATGCAGTACCATACCATAGACCCGCTGAAACACGAGAGCATTGAACTTATAAAAAGCCTCATAGACCAATACAGCCCTAATTTTGAAAGTGAAAATTTTAATATTTGCTGTGATGAAACCTTCGATTTAAAGGAATACGAAAAGCTCGGACATGACGTCGGAAAAATATACGTGGATTTCGTCAAAAAAATAATTGACTGTGTCAAGGCAAAGGATAAAAAGGTTATGATGTGGGCGGATATTCTGCTTCAGCATCCGGAAACCATAGCCGCCTTGCCCGATGATACATATTTTTTAAACTGGAATTACAGTGCCGAGCCATATGAAGCTGTCATAGAAAAAATCGCAGATATGGGCAGAAAACAGATTGTTTGCCCGGGCACAAGCACCTGGAACCGTCTGTGCGAAAACGTTGCTGATGAAGAGAAAAATATTTCTTTGATGGCGGAATACGGTTATAAATACGGTGCATCGGGAGTGCTCAATACCAACTGGGGCGACTGGGGAAATCCTTGCAGCCTTGAGCTGGCGATGTACGGTATGGTACTCGGTGCCGAAAAGTCGTGGTCGGTTAAAACCGAAGTAAACGATGATTTTTATGAAAGAATTAATTATCTTTTGTATTCAAGCAAAAACGGTATTCAGTGCCTTAAAGAATTGAGCAGTATGCACAATAGCGTTTCTTGGCAGCTTTTTGCGGATAATTATTTTAAGTGCCGATACGGCTCGGATGAGAAAGCGGAATATAAAGACTGCTCGTTTGGTAAAATCGAAGATGTTCAGGAAACATATAAAAGCCTTTTGCAGAAGCTTAAACGCGAAGCTGCGGAAAATAATGAATATTTCCGAGAAATGCTGATAAGTGCCGAAGGCATTTGCCTGATTGCCGAATTATCGTATAAATTTTCGGGAACGAGTGTGAAGCGTGTTACAAATACACGTGAATGGCTGGAAAAATATAAAACTAAATGGCTTGAAAAGAATAAAGAAAGTGAACTGCACAGAATAGTTGAAATGTTTGAGTATATGGAAACTCTGTAAGCTGTTTAGGGGCATCTGCGCTTGTCAAAATGCGGATTTTTTGATACCATGGTTCGCATTGACAGTCTATGACTGTCATAGGAGCTGCTTATATTTGAATTAAAAATAAGTCGGAGCATGCCTGTAAAAAGGTTTGCTCCGACTTTTTGTATAGGTGTATAC
>CAYRGA010000096.1:1435-6795 GCA_964423705.1 uncultured Oscillospiraceae bacterium | reverse complement strand
TTATATTGTACTACCTAAATGTTGGTTTGTCAATAGAAATTTCTGTTTTTATTTTTGAATTTGTTTGATTTTTATTGTTTTTGTTTTTTGACTGTGTCATAACCCAGATAATTCAAAAGCTCATTTATGCCGTCACCGCTTTTCGAACTAATGAAGAAAATCTTCTTGCATCCGCTGTTTTCCAGCCATGCCGCGGCTCTTTGGGGATGGGCATCGGGTCTGTCCGTCTGAGTCACTATGCCTATAACCTCGCGGTTCACCATACAGGTTATGTTCGGCGGAAAAAGCGAATATTGGTCGGTCGCCGAAATCAGCAGTCCCACGATGTCCGCTTCGTACGAATACAGTGCCAATGCCGCACCGAGGTCGTGATTCTCCGCATATTCGCCCGGTGTATCTATTATAAAATCGTTATAGTCGATATACTGGGTTTTTTTGTATTTTGTTTTTTTACCTTTGAGTTTTTGAGTAAGTGTGGTTTTCCCGCAGCCGACTCTGCCCATGAATATTATCTTTTTCATGTTTTTGTGAGTGTGCATACACTGAAGCCCAGAACCTCGGCGGCATAGTCCGAGATGGCTCTGAGTGATGCCTCTACCTCCGAAACGCTTCCCGTGACGATGAGCGTTCCGCTGAATCTGTCCACAAAGCCCAAGGTCGCACCCGACGACTTTATCGCAATGTCACCTGCTATTATAGCTGTTTCGCTGGGGGACATGGTGACGATTCCGATTGCGGATTTACTGTAGTCCACCGCCGGGTCAAGTCCCAGCTTTTTGTAGAGAATTTCATCCGGGTTTGCTATGATGTGCAGAAGTGTAATCTGCTTTCCCGGAACGATTTCCTGTATTATACGCATTTTATCATGCAGTGAAATTTCTTCGTTCATGTCTGTCCTCCTATCCGCCTATTTGGCAATCAAGCTTGTATTTTAAAACGATGCTCCTCAGCTTTTCCATGTGCTCGTCCGTCGGCGGCAATATGTGTTCCAGCTCGTATGTCCTTCCCAAGCCCTTGTATTTATCAAGACCAAGGCGATGGTAGGGGAGAAGGTGGAGCCTTGTCACGTTCGGAAGTGATGCCGCAAATTCGGCTATCTGTGCTATTTCGCTTTCCGAGTCGTTAAACGACGGAATCACCGGGACGCGGATTATAAGCTCGTTCGCCCTCTCGGCAATGTAGTGCGCATTTTCGAGAATTTTGTGATTCGGCTTTCCTGTGAAAAGCTCGTGCTTATGGCTGTTTATGTGCTTTATGTCCATCAGAAAGCAGTCCAAATATTCAAGATATCGGTCTATTACCGCCTTATCGGCATAGCCTGTGGATTCCATGGCGGTGTTAATGCCGTTTTCCTTCGCCGCTCTGAGCAGAGCCGATGCGAAGTCGGGCTGGCACAGTGATTCTCCTCCGGAGAGGGTGAGCCCGCCGCCCGAGCGTCTGTAGTAGGGCATATCCTTTAAAACCTCGGAAATGACCTCTCGGACTGTCACATCCCTGCCGCAGACCTTAGTTTTCCCGCCTATGGTGAGATTTTGAATGTCATATTCCTGCGATTCGGGATTGCAGCACCATTTACATCTCAGCACGCAACCTTTTAAAAATACTATCGTGCGTATTCCCGGTCCGTCGTGAACCGAGAATTTTTGTATGTCAAAGATTCTTCCTTTTGTATCAAGATAGCTGTTGTCCATTGTATCCTCCGATTTAGAATCCGCCTTGCTCCGTTCTGTTTATGATATCATCCTGAAGTGAGCGTGAAAGCGTGGTAAACAGGGCACTGTAGCCTGCCACCCTAACTACGAGATTTTTGTAGTTTTCGGGGTTTTTCTGAGCATCCAGAAGCGTTTCACGGCTTACTACGTTAAACTGCATGTGGCTGCCCTTCTGGTCGAAATACGCCCTCACAAAAGCGCAGAAGGCTTCAAGTCCGCTTCTTCCCTTTAATGCGGAGGGGTGGAACTTCATGTTGAAAAGCGTACCGTTCGATGCGATGCCGTGGTCAAGCTTCGATACGGAATTTGCCGAGGCTGTGGGGCCGTTTACATCTCTGCCCGCAGTGGGGGACACCCCATCCGCTACCGGTGTGTATGCCAGTCTGCCGTCCGGTGTGGCACCTGTTTGAGCACCGAGGGGCACATTCGCAGAAACCGGATAAAGTCCCGCCTGGAACTGTCCGCCTCTGGGGTTTTTGAATTTTTCCAGCTCGCGGGTGTAGGTATATGCCGCATCGCGTGCCAGTGCATCCACATCGTCATTGTCATTGCCGTATTTGGGCAGGTCAAGTATCATTTCGCGTATTTTCGCATATTTGTCAAGGCTCATCGAATCAATCTGCTTTTGAGCATTGACGTATATTTCTTTTATATTTTGTTCATTGATTTCCATTCCGTTTTGAGCCAGCTCGGAAGCAATTTTTTCGGTGATATCCTTGACGGAAATCTCGCCGAAGTTATTTTTGAGTGCTTCGTCAAGCTCATTCATGGTTATCTTTTTATCATCAAATACCAGCTTTTTAACCGCATACAGTGCATCGGCAATATTCGCTACGCCGAAGCCCTGAGGACCTGTGAAGTTGTAAACCGCACCGCCTTCTTCGACTGTTTTTCCGTTTTTCATGCAGTCGTCCACCATACAAGCAAGGTAGGGCAAGGGGCAGAGCTTTGAGTGCGCCATGTCTATCGCATTGTCGGCGTTCACAAGCAGTTTTATCATGTAATTGTTCTGTGTTTTATATGCATCGTAAAATTCTTCAAAGGTCGCAAACTTGGTGACATCACCCGTTTTCGGACCTATCTGCACGCCCTTGTCGACACCGTTTGAGAATACCAGTTCAAGCGGGCGGAGCATGTTATAAAAGGCGGCATCGTGCCAGCCGTGGGTTTTGCCTGATTTCTGAGGCTCGACACAGCCGATGATGTTATAGTCACGTGCATCCTCCAGAGTTAAACCTCGGCTCATGAGCGAAGGTATGATAACCTCGTCGTTGTAATACGCCGGAAGACCGATTCCCGTACGTGTAAGCTCTGCCGCCTTCATCATAAAATCGTGAGGGGTTTTGTTCCAGATTCTCACTGAAAGTGAGGGCTGAGGAAGTGCCACGTGCATGGATGCCTGAATACACATAAATGACAGGTCATTCGTCGCATCTTCGCCGTTTTTGTCTTGACCGCCTGCTATGAGGTTCTGGAACAGGCTGTAGCCGGCAAAGCCCTCGGCAGATGCCGCGTCACGAACCTTGTTTAAGTCATTTAGCTTAACCCATATGCAGTCTATCAGTTCCTGTGCGGCTTCGGGTGTTATCGTACCGTTTTCAAGGTCCTTTTTATAGTAAGGATACATGTACCGGTCGAAGCGTCCCGGAGATATGGAGTGACCGCTCGATTCCATCTGTATAAGCATCTGTACGAACCAAAATGACTGGCAGGCTTCGTAAAAATTAGTTGCACCGTATTCGGGTACTTTGGCGCAGTTGTGCGCTATCAGCAGAAGCTCGGCTTTTCTCGCACTGTCCGTACAGCTTTCGGCTTTTTCAAGTGCCAGCTGAGCGTATCTTTTGGCATAGTCGCATACCGCTTCACAGCTGGTGATTATCGCCCTTAAAAGCACGCCCTTGTCCAGGATTTCCGGGTCGGAGAAGGTGAGCTTTTCAAGCTCGCTTTTAGCTTCGTTTATTATGCCGCGGTAGCCTATTTCAAGCACTTTGTCGTATTTTACGGTGATGTGGCCCACGCCGTTGTAGAAATAGTTTCCCGGGGTGAAGATATTGTGCTCGATGGCAGTGAGAGTTTCGGGTGCCATGTACGAGGTCGCAAGCTCGCTGGTGGTTTTTCCCTTCCAATATTTATACACCTCGTGAAGTGTTGATTTTGTTTGCTCCGATATGTAAAACGGATCGGCGCTTCTGGTGGCTACCGTGTCAAATTCGTTTTCCAGCCAGTCAAATGAAAATTCGGGGAATACCTGGCAGCTTCTCGGTGATTTGGTCGCACTGCCGACGATGAGCTCGTCCTCGCGTATGGTAATCGGTATATTTCTTAAAATATGCGCGAATGCCTCGGCACGTCTTGTGACGATAGGCTGTCCCTCTGTGGATTTGTAGCTCTCCGTGAGAAGTACGGCGCGGTCGGCTTCGATTTCGGGCATCTTTTTGAAAAGATTCTCTTTAAGCCGAGTTATGCGCTCTGTTTTTTTCGCATTATAATCAGTGTACTTATTCATTAAAAGGCAGCTCCTTTCGATAATTAATCCAAAAATTTATTTATGATTTCACTAGCCGCATCCGATGTGTGATAGCGCGCAAGTGACTTGATTTCAGCTTTTGCAGCATGTACGGAATAGCTGTAGTGTGCTTTTTTAAGCATTTGAATGTCATTTAAGCCGTCACCGAAGGCGGCAGTTCTGTCGTAGGGTATGCCATAGAGCTTTTGCAGGTGCTCGACGGCTTTGCCCTTGCCGGCATTCTTTGCTGTGTACTCAATCCATACAGAATCGCTGTAGCACTCGTCCAAAAGTCTGTTTACCTTTATGTAATGCGATGCATACGATAAGGGCTTTAAAATCGCCAGCTTAAAAATATCTTCATTATAATACTCCGATATCGGCTTGATTTTCCCGTTTTCCGCCTCGGATATTCGCACGGCGATGCTTTGACCGGCGGTGTAGGCGTAAGCCTTGCCGTAGAGCACGTATTCGCTTTTTGAAAGCAGGGGGAGCAGAGTGGTAATGGTAGCGGGCGGTATCGCATTTTTGTAGATTACCTCGCCGTTTTCCACGATGTATGTGCCGTCGGAGCAGATGTAGCGGATGGTGTCATTTTCAAAGAGCTTGTGCAGTGCATTGTAGCTCCGTCCGCTCGCAAGCGAAAATATTTTTCCTGCGTCGGCAGTCTTTTTGAGCATTTGCATTACGTTTTGATTCGGCTTTGATTCGCTTTTTCCCAGAAGGGTGCCGTCAACATCGCAGATAATCAAATCAGCCTCAAATGACATAACCTATACCTCCACATTTAATATTTAATTATAGTATATAACACAAAAAGCAATAAGTCAAGCATAATCAAACAAAAAAACAAATAAAACAACAAAAATAAAAATATTGGACGTTGGATTTTTGGTTTGAAAAAAGATTGTCACCGGCATGCAGCGACCATACTTGTATGTAACCTACACCTCACAATCCGCACAATTTAATCGCCATGTACCGGGCGGACAGGGTCGTCTGCCCCTACGTACAATTCTGAAATGGTTGAACGATGTTTATGCGGGCAGACAGGGTCGTCTGCCCCTACGTACAATTCTGAAATGGCTGAACGATGTTTATGCGGGCAGACAGGGTCGTCTGCCCCTACGTACAATTCTGAA
>CAYRGA010000096.1:0-1335 GCA_964423705.1 uncultured Oscillospiraceae bacterium | reverse complement strand
ATGGCTGAACGATGTTTATGCGGGCAGACAGAGTCGTCTGCCCCTACATTCAACCATTTCAGAATGGTACGTATATGAGTATATCCAACAACGCAAATCAAGAACTTGTTATCACGGTTAAGACAGGTGCAAATGAATACAAGAAAAATTATGTATATCTTAACGAGTACACTATGTATGCGGTTGAGGATATAACAGGAACGCATACAGACCCCTATCATTATAAATTATATTGGCATACAAATGTTTTACCGGCTGTCGATGTAAAACCATAAAATCTGAGATTAAAAGCAAAAGGGAGAAGCCTAAGCCTCTCCCAAATACTTTTTGATTGCGTTGCGGATAAATTCGGATTTGCCGATTCCGTCCGCTTGCAATCGTTCTTCCCAGCGTGCAACAAGGTCTTTCGGGAGTTGTGCCGACAAATCTTGAACAACAAGCGTATTTGCTTTTTGCGAACATAAACGGGCGGGAAACCTCCGCCTTTGAACACATAGGCAAGCGAATAAAGAAAATAGGCAAAATGAGTGTTGCCGATGTGCAAGCCTTGAATAATATTGCCGATGTGCCGCTCAAACTACTTGAAGAATACGACTGATACCACTACAAGACACCGATTATTTGCGGAATATCCGAGCCGAGATACAGCGAAAAAGAACTTGCAGAACTGAAAGCACGGGACGAATGCACCTTTGACATTGACGGTCACGAAATGACGGGATATCAGGCATCACAGGTATTGCACAGGATAAAAAGAGAATGACATCGACAGGGGCGGGCAAAATCAAAGGCATATCATCACCGGAAACGGTTAAATCTGTTGACAATTCGGCCAAAAATGGTATAATGAATAACATAAAGCCGAAACAAGGAGTACAAGATGTGCATTACATAGGAAAAATTGATACGAATATACTCGAAAAAGAATTTGGGAAAATAAATACGCCCGAAGTAGTACTGACCAATGAAAGGAAATTACATATTCAAGAACGCCACCCGGATGATTATGCGATTTTTGAAAAGTACAGCAATGATATTATAAACAATCCAGATACTATATTGAAAGATTGCAAAAACAAAAACACTATTTTTGCAATAAAACATATAGAGGATACAAATCTTAATATAATTATAAAACTTTCTGTTGGTTACGATACGAAACACCCCCAAAAATTCCATTATGAGTGCATACAGAATACGAGATAAAAATGTAAAAAAATTGATAAAAAAGAATAAAGTACTTTACAAATTGGAATAAATGTGTTATAATTTGAGTACAATAAAAGTGGTATTTTGAAGTAGAGAATGTGCTTCTACGCACCTTACGGGTCAAAA
>CAYRGA010000095.1:0-6952 GCA_964423705.1 uncultured Oscillospiraceae bacterium | reverse complement strand
TGTAGGTTTACAATAGATATGTTACATTTCGGCATATTTTATTACGAGTAAACCCATAACAAAATATGTCGGCGAAAAAAAGAATAGCAAGTGAAACTCTTTCGTGTTATAGTTAATTCACCACAAAAAACCAAAACAAAGGAGCCACTTGCTATGAAAACTATAACACAAACTATGAAGTATCGTCAAGCAATAATTGAATATTCTTTTAAACACGGTGTAACAAAGGCTGCAATTCGTTACAAAGTAAATCGCCAATATGTTTACCGTTGGAGAAAAAGGTATGACGGAAATCTCCAATCCTTAGCCGATAAATCACACAGGCCTCATCATCATCCAAATGAGCATACAGCCTAAGAACTGAAATTGATTGCCGATATGAGAAGACGCAATCCAAATGCGGGTTTGGTAGTCTTTTGGGTTAAACTTATTCAAAGAGTTTATACACGCTCCGTAACAGGTCTTTATCGTGTTTTGCGTAAGCAAGGACAGATGGCGGTTAAACCGCCAAATCCAAAATATATTGCAAAGCCTTATGAAAAAATGCTTTATCCGGGGCAACGGATTCAAATTGATGTTAAGGTTGTTCCAACCGCTTGCATCGTTGGTGATGCCAAATGGCAAAGGTTTTATCAGTACACCGCCATTGACGAATATTCAAGGTTTCGTTATCTTGAAGCTTTTGAGGAACAAAGTTCATATAGCTCCGCAGTTTTTGTTGAACACTCACTTAAAAGATTTCCGTTTAAAATTGAGTGTATTCAAACAGATAACGGTCAAGAATTCACAAAACGCCTCGAAAGTTCCAAAAACCCTACTCCAACAATGTTTGAGAAGAAGCTTGAGCAATTCGGCATTCGTCATAAACTGATAAAACCGTACACTCCAAGGCACAACGGAAAGGTTGAGCGTTCGCACCGTAAAGATAACGAATACTTTTATGCAACACACAAGTTTTATTCGTTTGATAATTTTTCAAAACAACTAAAGGTACATAACTATAAATACAACAAGTTTCCTATGCGACCTCTTAATTGGAAAGCTCCTGCCGATTATGTTAAGGCTTTTCCTGAGGACGGTGAAATTTTTCAGAAAATGTGTAACACATCATTGACAAACCTACAAAAATTTAGATTGTAAACTGACTGTTATAAATTTCTGTATAAAATCCCGCTTTTGCCATCAACTCATCGTGAGTGCCCTGTTCTATAATATTGCCGTTTTTCATAACCAGTATAATATCGGCGTTTTTTATGGTCGAAAGTCTATGTGCCACTATAAAGCTTGTCCTGCCCTTCATCAGTGTTTCAAAAGCATCCTGAATTTTCATTTCTGTTCTGGTATCTATAGATGAGGTCGCCTCATCCAAAATAAGCATCGTCGGATTTATGAGCATAAGACGTGCTATACACAGAAGCTGCCTTTCGCCTTGCGAAAGCTCTGCTCCGCCGCCGCTTATCCCTGTATCGTAGCCATTTGGCAATCTGCGAATAAAGCTGTGTGCATGAGCTTTTTTCGCCGCATCGATAATTTCGGAATTTTCCGCATCCGGCTTGGCGAGAGCAATATTTTCACGAATAGTTCCCGATTTAATCCACGTATCCTGTAGCACCATTCCGAAGCTGTGACGAAGGCTGCTTCGCTGTAAATCATTAATATTTATACCGTCAAGAGTGATTTCACCGCTGTCAGTATCATAAAAACGCATCAAAAGATTAATAAGTGTCGTTTTTCCACAGCCTGTAGGTCCCACTATCGCAATGCGCTGCCCCTGCTTTACATGGAGATTAAGATTTTTAATAAGTTCTTTTTCGGATGTATACGAAAAACACACATCTTTCATTGCTATGTTTCCCTTTATTTCATCGGGAGCTAAAATTCCGATGCCGTCCTCACTTTGAGCAGGCTCTTCCATAAGCTCAAACAAACGTGATGCACAGGCAAAAGCATTTTGAAGCTCAGCAATTACCCCGGATATTTCATTAAATGGCTTGGTGTATTGGTTCGCATAGCTCAAAAGGCACGAAAGTCCACCGACGGTAAGCGTGCCGCCGGGCACCGAAAGTGCACCGAACAGTGCGACAAGTGCGTAAACAATACTGTTTACAAATCTCGTAGACGGATTGACCAGCGAAGAAAAGAAAGTAGCCTTAAGTGAATATTGTTCAAGCTTTTCGTTAATTACTTCAAACTTATCCAAGATATTTTTTTGCTGAGAATAAGCATTTACGGTCTTTTGATTCGTGACAGCCTCTTGTATCAGCGCAGTTTGATTTCCGCGTGTTTCGGACTGTAGTCTAAACATGGAGTATGTCTTTGAAGCTATATATTTGGATACAAAAAGTGACACAGGTGTAATCAATATTACAGCCAAAGCAATTTTAAAATTAACCGAAATCATAAAAAAGATAGTCACCGCTATAGTCATAACACCGCTGAACAGCTGTGTAAAGCCCATGAGCAGACCGTCTGAAAATGTGTCTGCATCGGATATAATGCGACTGACAGTATCACCGTGTGAATGTGTATCGGCATATTTTATGGGCAGCTCCTGAATATGTGCGAAAACCTTATTTCTCATATCTTTTACCGTGCCATAAGCAATTTTATTGTTACATATATTCATAAGCCAACTACATAATCCGGTGAATCCGATTATCACCGCTGTTTTTGCCAAAAGGGACAATATTCCTCTAAAATCGACCTGCCCCTTACCGATTATTAAATCTATGGCTTTTCCTGCCAAAATCGGCACATACAAGGTAAGTATAACCGATATTGCGGCAAAGGCAATCGTCAATATTAAGTATCTGCGGTAATTCGCTATATATTTAAGTATTTTTTTTAACAATTGTACGTTTTTATTCTTCATACTGTCAATCCTCTCAGACAAAACGTTAATCAGCATATCTGTGAATTATAAATCTCGCGGTATATCTCACAGCTTTTCAAGAGCTCATCATGTGTGCCGACAGCACATACATTGCTGTCATCCAAAACAACAATTTTATCGGCATGCATTATCGACGAAGCCCTCTGCGAAACAACAAATACAGTCGGGTTATAAGGCAAATTACCGATAGCCTTCCGAAGTGCCGCATCCGTAGCGTAATCCAACGCCGAGGAGCTATCATCCAAAATGAGTATCTCCGGCTTACGCACAAGTGCGCGCGCTATTGTAAGTCTTTGCCTTTGACCGCCCGAGAAATTCGTACCGCCCTGTTCTACGAAGGAGTCAAAACCGTTTTCCTTTGCTTCTATAATATTATCGGCCTGAGCAGCGGCAACCGCCTGTATGATATCGTTATCGGGTGCATTCGGATTTCCCCAAAGAAGATTTTCGCGTATTGTGCCCTTAAAAAGAACATTTTTTTGCATGACAATGCCTATCTTTTTCCTTAAATTATCAATTTTATAATCACGGACATCGGTACCGTCAACCCGTACCACACCTTCGGTAGCATCGTAAAACCGAGGTATAAGACTTACAAGTGACGTTTTACCGCTACCGGTAGAACCGATAATACCAACCGTTTCTCCACGCTTAACCGAAAAGCTGACATTTTTAACAGATGGTGCACCGGCACCTTTGTAAGTGAGCGAAGCATTTTCAAATTCTACATTATACTCGGCATTTTTTTTAGAGTCTTTTCTGCCATCCTTCATAGCTGAATCAATATCCAGCACTTTCTCTATTCGTCCGCAGCATGCAGCCGCCTTTGTAATGTTGATTATAAAACCGGCAAGTTTTATAAGCTCCACCAATATCTGCGACATATAGTTATACAGTGCTATTACCATGCCTTTTGACAATGCTCCTCCATCAACCTTTACCGCACCTGTATATATAAGAAATATGATAGCAGCATTTATTATCACGTAGGTTACAGGGTTTAAAAGTGCTGAAATATTTCCCGAAAGCTTTTGCAGAGCATTAAGTCTTTCGGTAGCCGTACTATACTTCTGTATTTCATCTTTTTCGGAGCAAAATGCCCGTATGACTCTCACACCGGCAAGATTTTCCGACGTAAGAGAGGTTATTTTATCCAATGCTGCCTGAACCTTTTTATACATCGGAACAGTTCCAAGCATTATACCAAACACTACTGCGCTCAATACCGGAATGGTAACAACAAAAATCATAGCCGATTTAAAATCTATTGTAAAAGCCATAATCATAGCACCGAATACAATAAACGGTGAGCGCAGAAAAAGCCTGAGCACAAGATTTACCGTAGTCTGTACCTGATTAATATCGCTGGTCATTCTCGTTATGAGCGTATCTGTGCCGACACAATCCAAATCCTCAAATGACAGGGACTGTATTTTTTCAAACATAGCATATCTAAGCTTTCGTCCGAACCCACACGCGGCTTTGGCGGAAAAATACTGTGCCGTTACAGAGCAAGTCAAGCCTATCGCAGCAAGTAAAGCCAAAACGCCGCACCTTGAAACGATGTAACCTGTGCCGCAAGTGAAAATTCCCTTATCGATTACAGAAGCCACTATAAGCGGCACAATCAGTTCAAACGATGCCTCTAGCAATTTAAAAAGCGGTCCCAATATACTTTCTTTTTTATAATCCTTTAAGTAAACAAGTGTCTTTTTCATACATAACTCCGATATAAAAGTATACATATATTTTAGTCAAAAAACAAAACAAAATACAAAAAGACTCTCCAACCAAGGAAAGTCTACATTGCAAAACAACCGTTCATAAGATAAAACAGCAGTTACAGCCTTCTGATATTTCTCAGAAGGCTGATAATTATGCGCTTAATTTATTAAGCTTTGAAGAAAGCTGAGATTTTTTTCTGGCTGCTGTATTTTTATGAAGAATACCCTTGGCAACTGCCTGGTCAAGCTTCTTAAATGCAACCTTGCAAGCTATAACAGCATTTTCTGTGTCTGCATTTGCTACGCATTCGTCAAATTTCTTTATGCAAGTTTTCAAATTTGTCTTAATCATTTGATTTCTGAGAGTCTTTGTTCTTATAACCTTTACTCTCTTCTTTGCAGATTTAATATTAGGCATGATTTCACCTCCAATTGCATAATCACTCAATGTATTCACTATTCTACCACAAACTGTATCAAAAATCAAGAGAAATTTTTCATTTTTTGAAAAAATTTATATTTTCTTGAAAATCACTGTTTTTTTAACCGCAAAACCAGCGCTTCGTCCGGTCGAGCATTAATGGTGTTATAATCTACATATATGACCATTCCGGGCTTTGCTCCGGACGGCTTTTTAACGTTTTTAACCTCGGTGTAATCAACAGGCACAGTCAGGGATGCTCTGCCCTTGCTGTAATACGCTGCAAGCGATGCCGCCTGCAGATAAGTATTTTCCGGAACAGTCATGGCATCCGTGGTTTTAACCAACACATGAGACCCGTGAACTCCCTTTGTATGAAACCAAATATCTGTACTCCTCGAAAGCTTTAACGTCACATAATCATTCTGAGTGTTATTTTTACCTACATATATATCGTAACCATCGTCACTTACAAAATGAAGTGGAGCGGCACACAGCTTGCTTTTATTCTTTTTCCTGACATTATGACGTTTCAAATATCCCTGTTCGGCAAGCTCCTCTCGTATCATAGCCAAGTCCGAGCCGTTTTCGGCAACCTCTATCGCCTCTTTAACAGACTCCAGATAATCGATTTCTTTCAGATTAAGCTTTCTTTGCCTCAGTGTTTCCTCCTCAGCCGTTTTTTCCTTCGTATACTTTGTATAGTATTTTTGAGCATTCTGCGACGGCGAAAGCTCGCATTTTAGCGGTATATCCACAGCTTCATTGTTCTCAGAATAAAAGTTCTCACACAAAATGCTTTTCATCCCCTGAGAAATACGATATATGTTAGCTGTGATAAGATCACCGTACATTTTATATTTATCTCTTTTTTTAGCCTTTTCAAGCGTTTCATTCTGTATCTGAAGCTTTCGTGTGCAGCGTTCAAGCTTATTATTTACAAGCTTTGACAAATCGGCACTTTTCTGCTTCATATTCTGCATCGATGATTTTTTTAAATAAAAAAATTCTGCCGCTTCATTTACCGTATCAAAGTTTTTTATATCGCCGAGATTTTCATACTGGTCTATTTCAACCACATTAAAATCCAAAAGTTTTTTTGAAGTTATTTCCTCAACAGCGCACGGTGAATACACTTTTTCGGTTAGATTCATCATTAATTTATAGAAACCGTAACCCACCTTATCAAATTCCTCGTTGGTAATGTCGAAGGCGCATACATCCGACCTACCAATCGCACGATATACAACTTCCCTCGCTATAAGAGGACTTATACCCGAAAAATTATCCATAAGCTGTTTATAAAGAGGCACATCGTTTTTGATAAGTATATCTTTAATTTCTTGTTTTTCGCATAAGAGCGGATTTCGTTTTCCCTGACCCGGAGGCGCAGTATATATCAATCCGGGAAGTATCTGTCTGACACTGCTCACTGTAAAATCGACATGGAATATCGAATCGATGATTTTATCCTCTTTGTTTACCAAAATAATATTTGAATATTTGCCCATAAGCTCACATATTAAAATTTTCTCCGACATATATCCCATCTCATCGTAATTTTCAATATGTATACGGATAATACGTTCAAAATCGGGTTGTTCTATCAAAGTTATTTTTCCGCCCGAGAGGTGCTTTCTCAAAAGCATGCAAAACATGGGCGGCGAAGATGGATTTTCCATAGAATTTGACATCAAATGCACACGTGCACATGAGGGATTCGCACACAGTAAAAGCCTGTACCCGCCGTCCCTCGTACGAATATTTACGGTGACCGTACTTCTTTCGGGCTGATGTATTTTATCTATTTTTCCGCCGCAGAGCAATTCATTCAATTCCTCTGTCAAAGCGTGGATTACAATACCGTCAAAAGCCATTTACACATCTCCTCGCATTAAAATTACAGTTATTTAT
>CAYRGA010000094.1:0-6964 GCA_964423705.1 uncultured Oscillospiraceae bacterium | reverse complement strand
CCCGTAGATGAGCTCGGCGGCAGAACACCGCTTGAATGTGCGAAAAAGCCAAATATCGATTATCTTGCCGCTCACGGTGAGGTGGGACTTGTAAAAAATGTTCCCGAGAATCTGTCACCTGGAAGTGATGTAGCAAATCTGGCGGCCATGGGATACGACCCGCAGAAGTATTATTCGGGACGTTCGCCCCTTGAAGCTGTAAGTGTAGGTGTCGATATGAAGGATACCGATATAATATTCAGATGCAATCTTGTAACCGTAACGGATGAAGAAAAATACGAAGACAAGCGTATCATTGACCACAGTTCGGATGAAATTACCACCGAGGAAGCAAGAGAACTCATCGAATGTGTAAATAAAGAATTTTCAAACGAAAAATTCTCCTTCTATCCGGGCGTGAGCTACCGACACATCATGGTGTGGGCTAACGGTCCGTATGATTTTACACTTACGCCGCCGCATGATATTTTGGAAAGAAATGTTTCGGAGTACATGCCTAAGGGCGAAGGCAGTGAACTTATATATGATATGATGGTTAAAAGCTATGATATACTCAATAACCATCCGATTAATCTTGAACGTGAAAAACGCGGACTTAAAAAGGCTAATTCAATATGGATTTGGGGAGAAGGTAAAAAGCCCTTACTTTCCGACTTTAAGGAAAAGTACGGCTTGAAGGGCGCGGTTATAAGCGCGGTTGATTTGATAAAGGGAATAGGCATGTGCGCCGGACTGGATGTAATAGAGGTTGAAGGTGCTACCGGAAATGTAAATACGAATTTCTCCGGCAAGGCGGATGCTTGTCTCAAAGCACTGGAGGATGGCTGCGATTATGTGTATATTCACATGGAAGCACCGGATGAATGCGGTCATAGGCATGAGATTGAAAACAAGGTGAAGTCGATAGAGCTTATCGATGAAAAGGTAGTCGGTCACATTATGAAGGTACTTAAAGAAAAAAATGTGAATTACAGGATGCTTGTACTTCCCGACCATCCGACACCGCTGAGCCTGAGAACTCACACCAGAGATGCTGTGCCCTATATCATATATGACAGCACTTGTGAGAACGGCGGCGAAGCTGATGTGTATACTGAGCAAAGTGCTCAAAAGAGCGGAATCGTGATTAACGAAGGTTACAAGCTGATTAATAGATTTATCGGCTGAAGTTTTATCCGAAATGGGGAAGAAGTATGAATATACTGCCAAAAAATCCTGTTAAAACACTGGTTACAGTTGCTTATGTTATAATTTGTGTGCTGTTTCTGACGTACCTTATGCCGCGAATCGTGACATATCTGCTACCGTTTATTTTGGCGTGGATAATTTCACTTATAATAAAACCTATATCAAGGTTTTTGCGGGTTTTTCACGTGCCGAAAAAGCTGTCGGTTGTGGTTTCCATGCTGCTTGTGATAGCGGTTATAGGTGGAGCGTTTTACTTTCTGTCTGCGGCTTTGGTGAAGGAACTGCATACGATTGTGGATATGCTGCAGCAAACCTCCGACGGCATGCCGGTGATAGTGAAAAATCTTATTGATAAGCTGCCCGACGGTTTTAGGAGCATGGCGATGTCGATTGCAAACCGCACCGAGGGTGATTTGACAGATTTTGTATACACCGCATCAAAAACGGCACTTTCCGGTTTGGGAGGTGCGGCAGTAAAGCTTCCGTCGGTTTTGGTTTTTTCGGTGGCTATGATTTTGGCAACGTATTTTATCAGTAATGACAGTGAAAAAATAAGCGATGAGCTTAAAAAATACATTTCGCCGGAAAAACTTGAAAGCATAAGAACGGTTAAAGCCAAGCTTCATGAAGCTTTCGGCGGATATGTGCGTGCACAGCTTATTTTGATGCTGATAGTTTTCTGCATACTTTTGGTGGGATTTTTGATACTGGATGTGAAGCTTGCATTGCTTCTGGCGGCAGTCATAAGCTTTCTGGATGCCATACCGGTCTTGGGAACGGGAATATTTTTAAATCCATGGGCATTGGTGTGCCTTCTGCAGGGGGACTATTTCAGGGCAATAGGCTTGGTGTGTTTGTATTTTATAATTCTTTTCACCAGGCAGTTTACGGAGCCGAGGGTTGTGGGCGGACAAATCGGTTTGCACCCGCTGTTTACCCTTGCCGCGATGTATGTCGGCTTAAAGATAATAGGCGTATCTGGAATGATATTCGGTCCTATTCTGTTGATTATAGTTGTTAATTTTTTGAAAATAAAGGCTGAATTTGAGCAAAGAGGTGAACTCAATGAACACGAATAACATAATTTTGGTCGTTGATGATGATAAGAATATTTGTGAGCTGGTGCGGCTGTATCTTATGAAGGAAGGCTACGATACAGCGTTTGCCCATGACGGCATAACTGCGGTGAAGCTTTTTGACGAGATTAAGCCGTCTGCCGTGATATTGGATATCATGCTTCCTGGAGCGGACGGAATCGAGGTTTTGAAGGCTATCCGCAAGAAAAACAATACTCCGGTAATAATGCTTACAGCAAAGGGTGAAACCATAGACAAGGTGCTGGGCTTGGAGCTCGGCTCGGATGACTATGTAGTCAAGCCATTTGAACCGAAGGAGCTTGTGGCAAGGCTGAAGGCGGTGCTTCGTCGTTATAATGCGGATTCAATCGAAAGTGGAGAAATACGCTTCGATAAGCTGAGTATAAATATGAACACTTATGAATTGAAGATTGACGGGAAGGTTATGGAGATACCGCCGAAGGAGCTGGAGCTTCTTAACTTTCTGTGTTCACATCCGAACAAGGTGTTCACCCGTGACCAGCTTTTGGATGAAGTGTGGGGATATGAGTTCTTCGGAGATTCCAGAACGGTCGATGTGCACGTGAAAAGGCTCCGCGAAAAGGTGGAAGGCGTAAGCGATGAATGGAATCTTAAAACCGTCTGGGGAGTAGGATATAAATTTGAGGTGAAGCCGTCTTGAAAAAGAGTATATCCGGCAGTATGATATTTGCCAGCATGGTTATAGTTATCGCTGTTTTTATGCTGATGTCGTTTTTGTTTGTGCGTTACAGTGAGAAAAACGCCGTTGAAGAAAAGGCGCGTGCACTTGAAAGCAATGTTGACCGTGTGGCAGCATTTACATATACCGCACTTACGAATCAGAGCAGTGCGGTGGATTCGCTGTACCAGTACATGCTTGATAATCTCAGCTATAACACCCAGGCGAGTATAATGGTGTTTGACAATAACGGCATTGTTTTTGCGGCATCGGGCGGCAGTAAAAATTCAAATTATTATCAGAAAATAGATGACAGCCTGCGCGACAGCATCCTTTCCGGGGAAAAAATCGTAAGCACAAACGTTTTCGTGGATGAACACGATGACAAGGTGCTCACCGTAGGTTCGTCACTTAAGAACAATAATGAGGTTTTCGGCGGGGTGCTTTTTAATCAGCGTGTGCCGGAAATAAAAAAAATGTACCGCACTATGTCGAAAAACACAGTGTGGTCTATAATTATTGCCATGCTGTTTTCGTCGATCGTATTTTATTTGATATCCCTCAGAATAACGATTCCGATAAAAACTATCAGTGAGGCGGTTACCGAGTTCAGCAAGGGCAATTTTGAAAAAAAAGTTGAGTACACCTCCGACAATGAGCTTGGAGAGCTTGCAAATAACATAAATCATATGGCGGCATCTCTGGAAAACCTTGAAAATCTGAGGCGCGGATTTGTGTCGGACGTATCGCATGAGCTCAGGACACCGATGACGACCATATCGGGCTTCGTCGAGGGCATACTTGACGGCACTATACCGCCCGAAAACCGCGATGAATATTTGGGAGTTGTGCTGTCGGAGTCGAAAAGGCTTTCACGGCTGGTGACGAACCTTTTGCAGATTTCGAGGATGGAGAGCGGCGAAACGGTTATCAATAAAAGCGATTTTGATATCAATGAGCTTGTACGGCTTGCACTTTTGAAATTTGAAATGATGATAACGCCGAAAAATATAGATGTCTGTCTTAATATGGACGACGAAAGGCTTATGGTTAATGCGGATAAGGATTCCATAACACAGGTGCTCATTAACCTCATAAATAACGCTGTGAAATTCACACCCGTCAACGGTAACATAACGATAGATGTTAAAAATACGGATGAAAAGACTGTGATTTCCGTAAAAAATAGCGGTCACGGAATCGAGCCGGAAAAGCTGGAACATATATGGGAGCGGTTCTATAAGGCAGATACTTCCAGAAGTGTGGACAGAAGCGGCGTCGGACTGGGACTGTATATCGTAAAGCGCATTATTTCCATGCACAATGAGCGGATTACGGTTAAAAGTGTGATGGATGATTATACGGAATTTTCCTTCACACTTACCAAATCGAATGTTTAAAATTTTTTTGCATTTTATTCATAGTTTATTCAAAAATGTGTGATAATATAAAATCACAGAAATAAATGAAGGGATTGTTTGATATGGATGATTACAAATGGTATAAAGACGATTTTGAAAACAATGTAAATAAGACTTCTCAAAATAACGGTTTTCAAAATGATGCCGATATGTCATCGGACGATAATGAACAGAGATATGACCGCGACGCTTATAAAAGCGGTTTTGATGCCTCGGCACATGATACATCATATGACGGCACATACACTGCAGCTGAGGATTTCGGTAAAAAGAGCACCGAAGGCAGCAGTACATTTTATAATACAAACGTCAGAAAGAAAAAATTAAAAAAGAAAAAAGTATCCGCATTTTCGGCGGCTGTAGCCGTAGTTTTGACAGCGGCTCTGTCGGTTTCCGGTGCGGTTATAATCCCCAGAGCTTTTCACGACAATAAAGTCGTGAAAAATTCCTCATCGGAGGGAAGCTCAAATACCGTCGGTGCTGCGGTTGTGGCGAGCAGCGCAGCGGATACCGAGGATAAGAAGGCTTTGTCTACACCCGAAATCGTGGATAAGGTTGGACCTGCCGTTGTAGGTATAATAAATAAGGCTACACTTTCAAATTACGGAAATTATTTCGGCGGCATCTTTGGAAATCAGCAGCAGGAGCAGGAGGTTGAGCAGAGCAGCGGCTCCGGCGTAGTGATAAGCGGTGACGGATATATCGTCACAAATAATCACGTGGTTGAGGGTGCACAGGAGCTTGTGGTAATCCTCAATACAGGTGACGAATACACAGCAAAGCTCATCGGTACAGACTCAAAAACCGATTTGGCAGTTCTTAAGATAGAAGCAAGCGAACTGACATATGCCACACTCGGAAACAGTTCGGATTTGAGGGTAGGCGATACCGCCATTGCTATAGGTAATCCTCTCGGACAGGAATTTGCCGGTACAACCACTCAAGGTATAATAAGCGGTCTTAACAGAACTGTTACCGTCGATAATAAACAGCTTACACTTATACAGACCGATGCAGCCATAAACCCAGGTAATTCGGGCGGTGCACTCGTAAATGCTTACGGTGAGCTCATCGGTATCAATACAGCGAAGATTTCCTCGTCGTCACTTGAGGGCTTGGGCTTTGCGATTCCGATAGATGAAGCTAAACCGATTATTTCGGAGCTTATCGATAACGGCTACGTTACCGGCAGACCGGTTATCGGTATCGGCGGCAGAGCTGTCACAGAGCAAGATGCAAGAGCATATAACCTTAAGGTCGGTGTGTATGTTTCCAGCATGACCGCTGATTCACCGGCATATATGGCAGGCGTTAAAATAGGCGATATCATCGTCGAGTGTAACGGTAAAGCCGTTGAAACGGTTGAGGATATCAATGAAATTAAGAATCAGTTCGCACCCGGCGATAAACTGAAAATAAAGGTTTACAGACAGGGCGCATATAAGGATATAACACTCGTTCTCGGCGAGGAGGTTCCGAGTAATTAATTTCGGTTAATCCAATGTGTCGGGCGGATTTTGTACTCCCCCATGTCGATTCTGCTCGGCACGGATTAATATATAAGAATCGAGTTTTCCTGTAAAAGCGGGTTTTGCTTGATTCTCAGCGGTATACGCAACCGCTACTGCGTTAAATGATGGGTCGGACATCCCCATTGTTTATAATACGCTTTTCAAAATTCCCCTTTTTATCTCCCGAAATCCATTGGGTTTCGGGAGATTTTTTGTGTAAACGGCAATCGAAAACGGTTGCCGTTTAAATTTTGGTATTTTTCGACTTTGGGAAAAAATTTTTGTTTTAAACATTGAAATTGGGAAATATTTATTGTATAATAGATAAGGTTACTTTATTTTTATTATGTGGAGAATGTATATGAAAAAGAATGTAATTTGCTTAATATCGGTCTTTTTATGCCTGTTTATGCTTGCCGGATGTTCAAAAAGCGAAAAATTCGAGCTGGCAGACGGCAGTATTCTTAAACTCAGCGGAAAAAAAGTGACATACAAAATCAAACAGGAGGACGGAAAGATGATTTCACAAAACAGTGACAATGTTAAAATCAAGTTTGAGCTTGACAACGGCGAAGTGTTTGTTGCGGAGCTTTATCCGGAATACGCACCCGAAACTGTGCGCAATTTCGTCGAGCTGGTGGATGACGAGTTCTATGACGGTTTAATCTTCCACCGTGTTATACCGGGCTTCGTAGCACAGGGCGGTGACCCGCGCGGTGACGGTACAGGTGGCTCGGGCACAAATATCACAGGTGAATTTGCCGCAAACGGCTGCACCTCAAACACACTCAAGCATGAAAAGGGCGTGCTTTCCATGGCGCGTGCTCAGGACTATGACAGTGCCAGCAGTCAGTTCTTTATATGCTTTGACGATGTTGGCTATCTGGACGGCGAATATGCCGCATTCGGAAAGGTGGTTCACGGTATGGAAGCGGTAGAGGCTATGGCAGATGTCCCCACGGATTCATATGACAAGCCGATATCTCCGATTACCATGAAAAAGGTAACGATAATCACCGATGAAGATTACAAAAAAATCGCAGAATAGTAAAAATAAACAATTAAAAC
>CAYRGA010000093.1:0-6980 GCA_964423705.1 uncultured Oscillospiraceae bacterium | reverse complement strand
CTTAAATATAATAACACAAAATTACAAATAATGCAAGCATTATTTATAAAAAATTTAATTTTTTTATAATTTTTTTATTTTAAAGCTTTAATGACTCTTAACCGATTCGATTATTATGATTCCGCAACAAATGTATTCTTTATCATTTTAAAGCTGTATTCGTTATTCATCCGAAGCTTATCAGCATCTAAAATCGCTTTTCAAGGTTACCTTTACAAGGTAACCCAACTGAGATACAACAAAACCACCCGACGGCGGGTGGTCTTAATTGTATACACATTTCTATCGACTAAAATAAATCAAGTCAAATCAGTTATTACACCAACTCGATAATTGCCATTTCAGCGCAATCACCACGTCTGGGTCCTAACTTCAAAATTCTTGTATATCCGCCGTTTCTATCGGCATATTTCGGTGCAAGCTCTTCAAACACCTTTGTTACAACATCTTCCTTTGTAATATAAGCAAGAGCCTGTCTTCTCGAATGTAATGTATTTGTTTTACCTAAGGTAATCATCTTTTCAGCCATACATCTGGTTTCTTTGGCTTTTTCTACAGTTGTTTCGATTTTACCATATTCCAAAAGCGAAGTTACCAAGTTTCTGAGCATAGCATTTCTATGGTCAGTAGCACGACCTAATTTTCTTGTACCGGGCATAAATCCAACCTCCTTTGTACTAACTTAATCATCATTTTGCAATTCAATCAAATCACCGTGTAAAAACACTGCACATGAGCAATCAATTACTCATCGTAGTCCTTTGAAAATTCAAAACCAAGTGAATGAAGCTTACCTACAACCTCTTCAAGCGACTTTCTTCCCAGGTTTCTCACTCTCATCATTTCGCTTTCGGATTTTGAAACCAAATCCTCAACAGTGTTAATTCCGGCTCTCTTTAAGCAGTTAAATGAACGAACGGAAAGGTCTAATTCTTCAATCGTAAGTTCCAGAACCTTATCCTTCTTATCTTCTTCCTTTTCAACCATGATATCGGTATTAGCCATATCATCTGTAAGGTCAATGAAAAGATTCATATGTTCATTCAGAACTTTTGCACTGAGTGAAAGTGCCTCTTCCGGAGCTATAGTACCATCTGTGAAAATCTCAAGAGTAAGCTTATCATAATCCGTCACCTGACCTACGCGGGTATTGGTAACGGTATAATTAACCTTATCTACCGGAGAATATATAGAATCAACAGGTATTACACCTATCATATTCTGAACCTTCTCCTTATTCTTTTCACTTGTTACATAGCCTCTGCCCTTTTCGAGCGTTATTTCCATATAAAGTTTAGCTTTATCGCTCAAGGTAGCTATGTGCAAATCACCGTTTATAATCTCAACATCGTGATCGCAGACTATATCTTTAGCGCAAATCTCTCCCGGACCCACAGCTTCGATATAAACTGTCTTAGGCGTTTCGGAATAAACCTTCGCAATTATTCTCTTAACATTGAGAATAATCTCGGTTACATCCTCCTTGACACCCGGAATTGTTGAAAACTCATGGAGAACTCCGTCAATCTTAACGCTTGTCGGAGCAGCACCGGGGAGTGATGACAACAATACTCTTCTAAGTGAGTTACCAAGAGTTATGCCGTAGCCTCTTTCTAGAGGTTCAACCTCAAATCTTGCGTATTTAGGGTTGTCTTTATTGTCAACTCTCTCTACACTCGGTTTGTTCATTTCCATCATAAATAAACCCTCCAATCAAAACCATAATTATTTTATAACATTATTTACAAATCAACCGATTTGCTCTGTACCGACGAGCTGTCTGCGTGCACGCCACGCAGACAACACGCATTACATCGCGTATACTGCATGGTACAGTGTTATATATGAGGGCAGCACTATTACTTAGAATACAACTCGACGATGAGATGTTCTTCGATTTCGATATCGATATCATCTCTCTGAGCCAAAGCAACAACTTTTGCCTGCATAGTGTTTGTATCCAAATCAAGCCACTTCGGAATAGCCTTGCCTTCTGTCTGCTCCAGAATGGCTTTTATCTTCGGGAGGCTTCTGCTGCCTTCCTTTAAAGTAATTACGTCGCCTTCTTTAATCAAGTATGAAGGGATATTAACCTTTTTACCGTTGACCTGGAAATGTCCGTGTACGACAAGCTGTCTTGCCTCAGCTCTGGAAAGAGCAAAGCCGAGTCTGTAAACAACGTTGTCCAAGCGGCTTTCAAGTACCTGCAAGAGGTTTTCACCGGTTACACCGCTCTTTTTGTTTGCAATTTCAAAATAGTGTGCAAACTGACTTTCCAAAACACCGTAATATCTTTTTGCTTTCTGCTTTTCTCTGAGCTGCAAGCCATATTCAGAAAGTTTCTTTCTGCCCTGACCATGCTGACCCGGAGCATATTCTCTTCTATTTAATGAGCATTTCTCGCCGTAGCATCTTGAGCCCTTCAAGAATAATTTCTGACCTTCTCTTCTGCAAAGACGGCATACTGCACCAGTATAACGTGCCATTTATTACACCTCCTGTTAATCACACTCTTCTTCTCTTAGGCGGTCTGCAACCGTTGTGAGGAATAGGTGTTACATCTTTAATCATTGTTACTTCAAGACCTGCTGTCTGCAATGCACGGATAGCGGCTTCTCTGCCGGCACCCGGACCCTTTACATAAACTTCAACAGTCTTCAAACCGTGTTCCATTGCTGCTTTTGCAGCAGTTTCAGCTGCCATCTGAGAAGCAAACGGAGTGCTCTTTTTAGAGCCTCTGAATCCCAAACCGCCTGAGCTTGCCCATGAAAGAGCATTTCCCTGTACGTCTGTAATAGTTACAATCGTGTTATTAAATGTGGAGCGAATATGAACAGCTCCGCGTTCAATGTTTTTCTTTTCACGTCTTTTACGACTTTTCTTGACCTGAGCAGCCATTTAAATCCCTCCTTCTTATTTTTTCTTACCTGCGATTGCTCTCTTAGGACCTTTTCTGGTTCTTGCGTTATTTTTAGTATTCTGACCTCTAACCGGAAGTCCTCTTCTGTGACGAAGACCTCTGTAGCAGCCGATTTCTATCAAACGTTTAATATCAAGAGCAATTTGTCTTCTTAAGTCACCCTCAACAGTGTAATCTCTGTCGATGATTTCTCTGATCTTTGCGATTTCATCTTCTGTTAAATCTTTAACTCTTGTATCAGGATTTATACCTGCTTCTGCTAAAATTTTGTTTGAGCTTGCTACGCCTATACCATATACATAAGTAAGTCCGTATTCAACTCTCTTTTCATTAGGTAAGTCTACACCTGCTATTCTTGCCATTAGCTTTTTCGCACCTCCTGCTTTATAATATCAACATTAATATATATTCATAACTGAAGGATTTACAAGGTTTAACTTGTACAGCCGCACCCGTTCAGCTACAAGCATGATAACTGTTCTGTACTTTATAAGTACAATTTTTAAGTGAGATATTTATATCTCAGCCTTGTCTTTGTTTGTGTTTAGGATTCTGGCAAATAACCATTATTTTACCTTTTCTTTTGATTATTTTGCACTTTTCACACATTGGTTTTACTGATGGTCTGACCTTCATTTTGGCTACCTCCTATTTAAATCTTTAGCTATTTAGCTCTCCATGTAATACGTCCTCTGGTTAAATCATACGGTGACATTTCAACCGTTACCTTATCTCCGGGAAGTATTCTTATAAAGTTCATACGAAGCTTTCCGGAAATATGAGCTAAAATTCTGTGACCGTTTTCAAATTCAACCTGAAACATAGCGTTAGGCAGTGCCTCTACTACCGTTCCTTCAAGTTCCAATACATCTTCTTTTGCCAAGGATAAAACCTCCTTTATCAATAACTTTTAATCGGACAAAACACCTAAATAATTGGTAAGTGAATATCTTACTTCTTTGTTTGTCAGCCTTCCGATTGTATTGAGCTTATTTACTATAAACTCATCACTGTCACCGGTAGGTCTTGTGTGCTTTAGCTTTTTTTTCTTAGGGTTACTGACCTTTCGGCTTTTACCGTCACATAAATACAAATAATTATCTTCTTTAGATATTACTATGAAACATTTACCCTCATCTCTTCCGGCAGATGCATAAACAAATTCTCCGGGATGAGTGTCCATATTCATCACCTCATCAATAATTTGTAAGAAGCTCCGGCTCACTTTCGGTTATCAGTATGGTGTTTTCATAATGAGCTGCCAATGAGCCATCCAGCGTAACTACCGTCCAGCCGTCCTTAAGGGTGCTGGTACGATAATCACCGTAATTCACCATAGGTTCAACCGCTATTGTCATACCTTTTGCAAGCCGCAGACCCCTTCCGAAAACTCCGTAATTCGGAATTTCAGGGCTTTCATGCATCTGCTTGCCGATTCCGTGACCGCAGTAATTTCTTACTATACCAAAACCGTTTGACTCCACGTATTTTTGAATTGTAGCCTGTATACTTCCAAGCCTTTCACCGTGGCGAGCATATTTAAGTCCTTCAAAAAAGCTCTGCTTTGTTACATCGATAAGCCTTTGAGCCTCCGAACTTATATTGCCGACTGCAAACGTTCTTGCGGCATCGCCGTGATATCCATCCTTTACAGCACCGACGTCGATACTTATGATATCTCCGTCCTTAAGTGCTCTGTCAGACGGTATACCGTGTATAACCACCTCATTTACCGAGGCGCATATACTTGCGGGATATCCGTTGTAATTCAAAAATGACGGTTTTGCTCCCTGACTTAAAATATACTTTTTTGCTATTTTGTCTAACTCTTTTGTAGTAACTCCGGCATGTATATGTTTTTCCACTTCGCAAAGTGTATCATATACAATTCTGCCCGACACTCTCATTTTAGCAATTTCAGCTGATGATTTAATATATATCATTGAACATCGCCTCCGGCTGCATCAAACTTCCAATGCCTTTAAAACTGCGGCAGTGGTTAGTTCTACCGTGCTTTCACCCTTAACCTTTATAAGCTTGCCGCGATTTTCGTAAAATGCTTTAAGCGGCTCTGTCTGCTCATGATACACATCAAGTCTTGCCTTGATGGTTTCGGGTTTGTCATCGTTTCTCGTTACAAGCGGTGCCATACATTTATCACACACATCACCCTTTGTTGAGGGTTTGAACATTACGTGATAGGTCGCTCCGCATTTGGAACATTCACGACGTCCGGAAAGTCTTTCAATAATCGCATTATCATCAACCTCAAGAGATAATGCCGTATCAATTTCTATACCAAAATCTTCTAATGCTTCTGCCTGAGCGATTGTACGCGGAAAACCGTCCAAAATAAATCCGTTACCGCAGTCATCAGCTTTAAGGCGTTCCTTAATGATATCGATTATAGCCGCATCCGGAACCAAAAGTCCCTTATCGATATAATCCTTGGCTTTAAGTCCTACCTCACTGCCATTTTTAATAGCCAGCCGTATAATTGCTCCGGTAGATATCGCGGGAATATTGAACTTTTCGCTCAATATTTCCGCCTGGGTGCCTTTGCCGGCACCGGGTGCTCCCAACATAATTATTCTCATAGTCGTCACCCTCTGTTTACTCAAGGAAGCCCTTATAGTGACGCATAAGCATCTGAGATTCAATCTGCTTAACTGTTTCTAACGCAACACCAACCATAATGAGCATTGATGTACCGCCGATTGAAATATTAAACTGCATAATCATGCCCAAAACCATAGGCAATACAGCGATAAATCCCAAAAATACTGCGCCTGCCAGAGTAACTCTCGTGAGTATTCTGCTTATATAATCGCTTGTGGGCTTGCCCGGTCTTATACCCGGAACAAAACCGCCGTTTTTCTTCATATTATTTGCTATTTCTATAGGATTGAACTGAATTGCCGTATAGAAATATGTGAAGAATATTATGAGTAAGAAGTATATTACCACATATACAATTGATGTATTTGTAAACAGACCCCAGAATTTACCCCAGAATGTCGATGCGCTCGGGGTATAACCCATAAATCCCATAATAGTTGACGGGAAAGTCATGATACTCATGGCAAAGATTATCGGAATAACGCCTGCCATAGCTACCTTTATCGGAATATGTGTATTCTGTCCGCCGTACATTTTTCTGCCTACCATACGCTTAGCATACTGAACAGGCACTCTTCTTTCGGCATTGTCTATAAATACAACAAAAGCAATCATAAACAGTGCAATAACAACGATTGCGATAAGCTGCCAGATGTTTATTGATCCTGCCTGGAAGTTAGCCACAAATCCGGTAACCATTGAAGGTATTCTGGAAACTATACCTGCGAAGATGATAATGGAAATACCATTTCCAATACCCTTTTCGGTAATTTCCTCACCGAGCCACATAAGAAACGCCGTACCGGCAGTAAATGTAGCAACCAGTGTAATATAACCCCAAGGTCCCTGATTTGTTATAACATTTCTCAAAGCGAAATACAAACCGGTAGCCTGTATAAAGGCAAGTATAACTGTACCGTATCTGGTCCATTTAGCAATTATCTTTCTACCTTCTTCGCCTTCTTTTGCAAGCTTTTCCAGTGCCGGAATAGCAACTGTCAAAAGCTGCATAATAATCGACGAGTTGACGTACGGGGTAATACTCATTGCAAATATTGTAGCATTTGCAAACGCACCACCCGAAAAAGCATCAAGAAGTGAGAACAGGTTATTGCCGTCACCCAAGAGCGACTGCAAAGCATCACTTCTCAGTCCCGGTACCGGTATAAATGTACCGAGTCTGAAAATAAAAATCATAAGCAAGGTGTAAAGCATTTTATTTCTTAAATCCGGGATTTTCCACGCGTTTCTAAGAGTCTTAAACACTTTACATCACCTCAGCCTTTCCGCCGGCAGCTTCAATTTTTTCTTTTGCTGCCGCAGTAAATTTGCTTGCCTTCACAGTAATTTTCTTTGAAATTTCACCATTACCGAGAACTTTGATGCCGTCCAAAGTCTTTGAAATAATTCCCGCATCTTTCAAAGCCTGTGCATCTACTAC
>CAYRGA010000092.1:0-7048 GCA_964423705.1 uncultured Oscillospiraceae bacterium | reverse complement strand
GAGCATATTACATACCTTACGAATCACTGCAAAAGGCACTCGAAGGCAAAAAAGAAAGCTCTGCATACTATGAATCGCTTAACGGAAGCTGGAATTTCGCATATTTTAAAAGAGATATAGACATCCCCGAGAAAATCACATCGTGGGACATCATTCCTGTTCCGTCATGCTGGCAAACACTGGGATACGAACAGCCAGTTTACACGAACAGCTGCTATCCCCATCCGATAGATGCACCATATGTGCCGGATGATAACCCTTGCGGCGTATACGAAAGAACCTTCACACTCAGCGAAAGCTTCAAAAATCGAAAAACATACATTGTGTTTGAAGGTGTATCATCATGCCTGTTTTTATACATAAACGGCAGCTATGTCGGCTTCACGCAAGGCTCGCATTTACAGGCCGAATTTGACATAACCGACTTTGTAAAGCCCGGAGAGAACACCATAACAGCCAAGGTACTCAAATGGTGCGTCGGAAGCTATCTGGAAGACCAGGACTTTTTCAGAAATTCAGGTATTTTCCGCGATGTATATTTATTATCACGCGAAAAGAATCACATAAAGGATGTATATATAAAGGCGGACACCAAGCAAATAACCGTCAATGCGGAAAACTATGATATCTATGATGGAGCGACCAAGCTGGAACAGGATTTTACGCCAATTTTATGGACGGCAGAAACGCCGCATTTGTATACCGTCATAGTGAAGGGGGAAACGGAGTACATACCGTTTAACGTCGGTATGCGCGAAATAGGCGTAAACAGCGATGGCGCATTAACAATAAACGGTACAGCGGTTAAGCTCAAGGGTGTAAACCATCACGACACACACGAGCGTAACGGCTTCTGCCTAACCGAGGATGAAATTCTAAACGACCTTCAGCTTATGAAAGAGCTGAACATAAACACCATACGAACCTCACATTACCCGCCGACACCGGAATTTATGAATATGTGTGACAAGCTCGGCTTCTATGTCGTGGATGAAACCGACCTTGAAACTCACGGTTATACCGGCAGATGCGGCTCATCACAGTTGGGCTACGATGACAATGACATTTGGCCATGCAAAAACGACAACTTTACGGAAATGTTCATTGAGAGGATGGAGCGCATGGTGGAACGCGACAAAAACCACCCATGTATTATAATGTGGTCAACCGGAAACGAAAGCAATTACGGAAAAAATCAAGATGCCATGATAGAGTGGACTCGCAGACGCGACAGCTCGCGCCTTATTCATTGCCAGGATGCCAGCGCGAAGCTCAAGCTGCAGAATGTCGATGTTCACTCACACATGTACGAAAGCATAAAAAACATAACCGCTTATGCTAAAAATCCGAATGAAAAAATGCCGTATTTTCTCTGCGAATACGCTCATGCAATGGGCAACGGCCCCGGCGACATAAAGGACTACATGGAGGTCTTTGACAGATATCCCAAGCTTATCGGCGGCTGTATATGGGAATGGGCAGACCACACTCACATGGTGGATGGCGTGAGAAAGTACGGCGGTGACTTCGGCGAGCTCACAAACGACGGTAACTTCTGCTGTGACGGTCTGGTATTTTCCGACAGAAGCTTCAAAGCCGGCTCACTTAGTGCAAAATACGCCTATCAGTATTTTGATGCGAAGCTTGAAGAAAACAAATTTCGCATAATAAACAAGTATGATTTCACAAATTTAAACAAATACACCTTAAAAGCCGAGCTTTCTGTTGACGGATGCATTACGCAAAATGTAGAATTAAAACTTGATATAGAACCACATGAAAGCATACTTACAGATATCCCGTTTGAAATCCCAAAAAAATGCAAACTGGGTGTATACATCAACATATATCTGATGGATGAACACAATCACGAGCGCGGTATGGTTCAGCTTAAAATGCCTTCGGCATCTGAAACAATCAACATTACCTCTGCGCCTGCTGTTCTTACGCAAGACGAAACTCGCATCTATATATCGGGGAAAAATTATCATTACATCTTCAATAAGCACTACGGCGTACCGGAAAGCATGTATAAAAACGGTAAGCAGCTTCTTGCAAGGCGCACCGAGCTTACCGCTTGGCGTGCACCTACCGACAACGACCGCCACATTAAATTAAAATGGGGTTATATAAACAACGATACATGGTCAGGAGAAAACATTAACAAGCTGTTTTCAAAAGTATATTCCTGCGAAGTTATCGGCAACACGGTAACTGTCACAGGCTCACTTTCGGGCGTTGCCAGAATGCCTTTTTTAAAGCACACCGTAAAATACGAATTTTTTGCCGGAGGTGAAATAAAGATTACGTTGGACGGTGCTTTAAGGGAGGATTTACAGATATTCCTTCCAAGACTCGGCTTTGAATTTACATTGCCCGAACCAAATGCCGAATTTACCTATTACGGCATGGGTGAAAGCGAATGTTACTGCGATATGAATTGTCATGCAAAGGTCGGCATGTATAAAAGCAATGCTGAAAATGAATATGTTAATTACGTGGTACCTCAGGAGCACGGCAACCATATCAAAACCAAGCTTTTAAGCTTCAACAACGGCCTGTGCTTCGCCTCCGACGAGGAATTTGAATTTAATGTATCGCTATATACCTCTCAGGCACTTACAGAAGCAATGCATACCGATGAACTCAAACCGAACGGTTATACAAATGTGCGGATAGATTACAAAAATTCCGGGCTGGGCTCAGCTAGCTGCGGTGCGCAATTAAGCGAAAAATATCAATTTAAAGATTCAACCTTTAATTTCGAATTTTATATTATGTAAGATAGTGAGAAAACATAAAAACTTGGGGCGGATGAGAATTTCCGCCCCATTAATTTGTAATATTTTCCGACAAAATGATTTATTTAATATACTTTATAAGCGGACTTGCCATGATGCCGAACGGCTTCAAACTGTATTCGTATTTCCACTTATAATCAACCACAACATCCATATCATAATCGTGAAAACCGAGAGACGGAGCATACTCCCATGCTTCGGGACCGAACCAGCTGACTTTAGTATCATTGAGATGAATCGGTCCGAAGCTGTTATGTCTGTTTCCGTACAAGGTAATCGATAGGGTGTGCTTGCCTTTTTTCACATTTTCAGCGAGCACTTCATACGGAGAATAGGCTATAATTCCCAAGTCCATATCATCAAGTGACGCACGCAAGACAGCACCGAAATACGAACCTACGTTAATCAGAACATCACAATCCTTCGGCACATCTATATCGGCAGTATAGGTAATGTTTGCACCGTAAAACGGAAATCCCTGCGGCACTGCATCGCCGAATGCCAGTGTATCCGTGGGCGCAGTTATGGTTTTATCTATGCCCTCACACCTTACACCGAAGTTTCCAAGTATAAAGCAAGCCTCAACAGTTGTCCTGTCACCCAGCGGATAAGTTATTTCCAACACATTTTGTCCAAGTAATATTTTCGGCAGAGGAATTTTACCGATAGCCTTATCGGTAAAATAACCGCAAATTTTATTTTCAACATTCTTGCCGTTAAAAATTATATTGCATTCATCGGCATCCTCAGTAGCTAGAAATGCATCCGTTATCTCTATTTCGCTGTTAAAGGTATATCGCAGAGTGACCGTATGTTCACACGGCTTTTGTTCAATCACCCAAGGCTGAGTACGGTTATTTGAAAGAGAGTACCTCTTCTTTGTATACAATTCAATTTTACCGATGTATTCCATCGGATGATATTCTGTTTCATCGTCCGTTTTATATTGCGCAATATCAAGCAAAAGAACATTCGGCTCAGACAGATTATACTTAACCTTATGCAAAATACGTTCTCTGCCTATAATCGATTTGTTTCCTTTTTCGGGTTTACAGCTCAGCTTTGATGCTTTATTTAATTTCAAAAGCAAGCTGCTCTGTCTGTAAAAGGTATAATATATTATTGTGTATCCGTTTTGTATCTCAAATTCTATGCTTTCAATTTCACCGTTTAAAGTATTGTACAAAAGCGGTGTATATTCCCCTTTAATCACTATCCTTCTTTTATGCGGCACAGGAACATTCCTGCATTCTTCTTCCTCACGCATATAAGCGGCGAAGAACCATTTGCAGTCGTTATCCTCTCTTAACTGATAAATTAATTTATCCGTGCGGCTGCCGTCACACTCTCTTATATCAACCATACGCTCATTATTTAATGCTTCAAGAATAGCAGCTTTTGAAAATTCTGTCCGAACAGCGCCTGAAACTAATTCTCTTAAGTCGTCCGACGGCAAAGCATCAATCATGGTCGGTGCGGCTCCCGATATAATGAGCTTGCCGCCGTGCTTTACATAATCCGTCAAAATTTCGATGGTTGAAGAGCGCAGCGTTTCACATCCGGAAATAATAATTGCAGAGTATTCCATTTGTCCGACAGCCAATGTGTTTTTTACCTCTCCGCACAATTCGGGCAAAAGTGCCTCACTTATGTAATCAAAATCCACAAGTCCCGAAAGCATCCAAGAGCACAAATCGTGAAATTTTTCGTCCAAATTTTCTCTTACGGTTACGGTACTGCCCTTAGGTCCGTAATGAAGCCAATACGTTTCAATCGGATGAATAATTCCCACCTTAACAATCGGTTTCCCGCGCGTAAGTGCGGTATTGACTCTCGCGAAATGGTCTTCTACATAGCGGTATTCCCTGTACCATGGCGATTGATAGTTGATAGAAGCAGGGTAATCTCGCTTTGCATCACCCTTCATCGAAACCCATGATAAATGCGGAACACGCAAAGTCACACCCATCGCAGCCTGCCAATCTCCTTGGAATTTGTGCCCTCTGAAATCAAAATCCCAGTTCGTAACACCGTACAGTTCTGAAGTCATACCCTCCTTGCCGTACTGACGTACTGCCGACTGTGCCTGCTTTGCGGCAGTATATTCTTTTTGATTTCTGAGTATATCAATGCCCGGGATTCCGAATTTTCTGTAGGTACGCATTGCCTCGCCTATAAAAACCGTCTGCTCAAACAACGAATTTTCTTCATAAACATGCCCTGTCAACAGCAAATTATGCTCAGAGCACCGGTTTCCACAGTTATCGGCATAGTTCTGAGTAAAAAGCTCTGTCGTGAAGTCGTGATAATTATATCGTGCCTGTGATATCTCGCCTTTCGGAAGCTCCCAAAAGAGCTCCGGAAGCCTATTAAGTATGGAGTAGGCATATTTTTCGTAAAATAGTTCATCATACCGAGCAGTCCACGGAATGAATATATCCTCGGTGCTTTGCGCATATGAGAGCGTTGTTTTCGGAGAATGCTGTGGTTCATCCGTAAATATGGACGGAACAACGGTACCGAATTTATCTCCGACCGCATTATTATAAAAATCATATGTTACGTCAATGAATTTGTCGATTGCTTCCTTGGAAAGTGTGTCAACATAGGTTTGGTTGTTATACCATCCCGAGGCTTGCGAAATATCCGTATATGCATACCATTTTGTACCCTTCGCATTATCGTCCTCGTTAATTCTTGCGTAAGATGTAAGTTCACCACTGTCATTAAGCACAACATCGTATACTGCCAACAAGTACCTTTTTCCGTTTTCCATGGCGTAGGTGAAATCGTTACAGTATTCCTTGGGTGAAACAGTAAGCATCAAATACCTGGAAGAATACTTCCTGTTTTTAGTGACAATACCGCCCGCGGCACCCGACGGCCAGCGGTCTTCATCATAAAGATAAGCGTACATTCCCTCTTGTTCTGCCTTTTCTGTGCATTCACGCACAAGCTTTGCAAATTCATCCGACAAATACGGCGTTGCCATTCCGGAACGCGAATGCATATGAAACCCTCCGAATCCCATTTCCTTCAGACGATCAATTTGCCATAGCAGCTCGTCACGACTCAGTTTACAATTCCATGACCAAAATGGTGTACCTCGGTACTCGTTTGACGGATTTTTAAATAAATCGTCACTAAGACTTTTCTCTTTGCTTTTCGGATATAACATCTTCATCCTCCTTCTTAAATTATCTGTTGATTTTATTATATATTTTGTGATACAATAAATCGGCAGATTATTTTTATAAAAACAGGGGTGATTTTAAGGTGGAATTTTACGAAAATGCATTAAAACAAGATAAAATATATACTTTTGAAATACTTCATGGCAGTGTGCACTCTCACTCACACGATTTTTTTGAGCTTGCATACATAAAAGAGGGTGAAATCTATCATATTATCAACGGCAAAAAATATAAAGTATCAAAAGGAAATTATTTTATAATCAATACCAACGATTTTCATGAGTACATTCGGATAAAAAGCAGTAAATGTGTAATCGCAAACTGCTTGTTTTACCCTGAATTTATTGACATAACCATGAAGCATTGCAAAAATTTTTCGCAGCTTATAGAAAGCTATATGATTAAGTTTAATCAAAGCATACTTTCATTTAATCCCACCGCATATTTGTTTTACGACAACGATGGCAATATAAAAACTCTCATTGATAAAATAAGCGCCGAATATCGGAATAAAAATCACGGACATACAGAGCTTGCCAGATGCTTTTTGACGGAAATTCTTATAGCTACAATGAGGAAAATCACAAATAACGAAAAAGTGCTTCAAAAAAATAATCCTATAAAATATATAACAGAATATATCGAGAAAAATTATAACAACGACATCAAGCTGACCGATTTAAGTAAGGAATTAAACTACAGCCTGTCCTACATAAGTTCAAAATTCAAAAACGATACAGGATTTTCATTTACGGAATATCTTCAAAAATACAGAATAAACCAAAGCTGTGTACTGCTGGCGGAAACATGCAAAAAAATCACGGAAATATCAGAATCAGTCGGCTATGATGATACGAAATTTTTTACCGATATATTTAAAAGGTATATGGGTGTTACGCCGCGCCGTTTTCGCCAAAATTGCAAATCAGGTAAATAATATAAAACAGTATGACGGCATTTGATGACATTCAAAGTTACCATAGCTTTACAAAAAATAAATATGTAGGTTTGTCAATGATGTGTTACACATTTCAGAAAATTTCTCCATAGCGA
>CAYRGA010000091.1:0-7257 GCA_964423705.1 uncultured Oscillospiraceae bacterium | reverse complement strand
GCCGGGACACCGTCCCGTATCGAAAGGAAGATTGTATTATGCTTAATTCAGAAAAGACAATGGAAAAAATCGTTGCCTTATGCAAGGGCAGGGGATATGTGTATCCGGGTTCGGAAATATACGGAGGCTTGGCAAATTCGTGGGATTACGGTCCTCTCGGTGTTGAATTTAAAAACAACGTAAAAAAAGCTTGGTGGAAAAAATTTATACAGGAATCCAAGCTCAATGTCGGTCTTGACAGTGCCATCCTTATGAATCCCGAGGTATGGGTGGCTTCAGGTCACGTAGGCTCCTTCTCAGACCCGCTCATGGACTGCAAGGAATGTAAGGCACGTCACAGAGCAGACAAGCTGATTGAGGATTATGCACACGAAAAGGGCGAGGACGTGGTAGTTGACGGCTGGTCAAAGGAAACCATGGAAAATTATATTAAGGATAACAATATTGTATGCCCGTCCTGTGGCAAGCAGAATTTTACAGATATACGCGAATTTAACCTTATGTTTAAGACTTTCCAGGGCGTAACGGAGGATTCCTCATCTACGGTTTATCTGCGCCCCGAAACCGCACAGGGTATATTCGTAAACTTTAAAAATGTACAGCGCACCACCAGAAAAAAAATCCCCTTCGGTATAGGACAGGTGGGAAAATCATTCAGAAATGAAATCACTCCCGGAAACTTTATTTTCAGAATTAGGGAATTTGAGCAGATGGAACTTGAATTCTTCTGTAAGCCCGGTACAGACCTTGAATGGTATGCATACTGGAAAAAATACTGCATGGACTTCCTTTTGAATCTCGGAATCAAAGAGGAAAATCTGCGTTTCCGCGACCATTCGCCCGAAGAACTGGCTTTCTATTCAAATGCCACATCCGATATAGAGTTCGTATTCCCGTTCGGCTGGGGTGAGCTTTGGGGCATTGCCGACAGAACAGACTACGACTTAAAGCAGCACCAGGAGCACAGCGGTCAGAGTCTGGAATACACCGACCCTGTAACAAACGAAAAGTACATTCCGTACTGCATAGAGCCGTCACTCGGAGCAGACCGTGTGGCACTTGCATTTTTGGTTGAGGCATATGACGAAGAACAAATCGGCGAAAATGACAGCCGTGTGGTTATGCATCTTCATCCGGCACTTGCACCGATTAAAGCCGCTGTTCTGCCGCTTTCAAAGAAACTCAGCGAAAAGGCAACAGCACTTTATGAGGAAATGTCAAAGCGTTTTCCGTGCGAATTTGACGAATCCGGCAGCATAGGAAAGAGATACCGCCGTCAAGACGAAATAGGCACACCGTGGTGCATCACTTACGATTTTGATACGGAAGAAACAGGAAATGTAACTGTTCGTGACCGCGACACAATGCAGCAGATTACTCTCAAAATAGAAGAGGTTATACCTTATATTGAGAGCAAGCTTGAATTTTAATATTTAACCGAAAAAATACGCATATCGTTGTGATATGCGTATTTTTTATCTTTTTAAGTTTTTAAGATATTCTTTGGCTTCCGACGGCACTCGGTAGCTTTCTAAAGCTTTTTGGATAGTTTTATTATGAACCCATTTATCAAGGCGATTATGCTCAATATACACTATGGCATCATCGTAACGCTTGGCGAGCGCAGTGGCAAAGTACCATGCCAGCATCATATTTACATAATATTCCTCAGACCTTATCTCTGCAACAAGCTCCATATATTCGGATTTGAAGCTTTCATCAAGGTACAGATTCATCAGTAATCCCACAGCATACCGCACCGTATACGGTCTGTCAGATTTCAGCCAGGAATTTATGATGTCGATAAGCCTGTCGGTATTCTTTTTAAATGCTTTGGGCTTAAACGAATCGCAGGTAGCCCAGTTATTTATGTAGGGGAGGAATTTATCTGTTTCTTTGACAGCCTCATCGAAATCCTTGATTTGCTCAACCAAAAAAGCATGAAGATTGTTTTCTTCATAATATTTATGCGGCAAATCATTTATAAATGCATGAAAGCTGTCCGAATTAAATATTTCCTTTGCAAGCTTCCTTAAATTCGGGGTGCGGATTCCGATGATGCGGTCGGGGTCAATGGTCGGTATAAGTCCGGCATGAAATTCCTTGTAGCCGTCATCCTTTAACTCAAATAGTTTTTGCTGAATCTCCGTCATAGTAAGCTTCCCGCCTTTTATTTTTCGCAGAGCTCGTCTGCCAGGGCTTGTATCTGCATACGGTTTTCATCCGTTAGTGACGATAAAATGCTGACGGTATTTTCCGCTGTTTTAATATTTTTACAGCCCTCAAGCATTTTCTGCATTGTTTTGGCTGCGGTAGGTGCCCAAGAACCGTTTTCCACAAATGCAATTGTGCGGTTTTGATAATTTCTCTCTGTAAGATGATTTATAAATTCACGCATGAACGGAAATACATCATTGTTGTATGTCGTGGTCGCAAGCACCAAAGTCTTGTAGCGGAAAGCATCCTCCACAGCCTCTGCCATGTCGAAGCGGGCAAGGTCGCTCACGGCAATTTTCGGACAGCCGTTTTCCTCAAGCTTTTCTCTTAAAAGCTCCACCGCCTGCTCAGTGTGACCGTATACCGAGGTGTATGCAATAGCTACTCCGTCGGTTTCGGGCATGTATGACGACCATGTATTGTATAAATCAAGGTAATAGTCAAGATTTTCGGTGAGCATGGGGCCGTGAAGGGGATATATGGCAGCTATATCGCACTTTGCCGCTTTTTTCAAAAGTGTCTGAACCTGCATGCCGTATTTTCCCACGATTCCGAAATAATATCTTCTCGCTTCGCATGCCCAGTCCTCATCTGCATCAAGTGTGCCGAACTTTCCGAAGGCATCGGCAGAAAAGAGCACCTTGTCCGTACTGTCATAGGTTACCATCACCTCGGGCCAGTGAACCATGGGAGCTGTGATGAAGCTGAGAGCGTGCTTTCCGAGTGACAGAGTATCGCCTTCGCCGACAGTTAATCCGTTCTTTGAAAAGTCAGTTCCGAAAAACTGTGTCATCATTTTAAATGCCTTTGATGTAGCCGCAATGACCGTACTCGGATATTTATTCATAAAATTCATTATATTTGCCGAATGGTCGGGCTCCATGTGCTGAATTATTAGGTAATCCGGGGCGGAATCACCCAGAATTGCTTCGATATTTCCGAGCCATTCGTCTGTGAACTTCGCATCGACAGTGTCAAAAACCGCTGTCTTTTCGTCCAAAAGTAAATATGAATTGTATGCCATTCCGTTCTCAATCATGTACTGCCCCTCAAAAAGGTCGATTTCACGGTCGTTTACACCTATGTATTTTATATCTTCTGTAAGCTGCATTGTTAATCTCCTCCAATAAATTTATCTGTCAGAAAGCTTCATATATTCTGTTTCTTTTTTCACGTTGATATATGCCGGACGGATGATTTTGCCGTTATTCTGAATCTCCTCTATGCGGTGCGCGCTCCAGCCGGCGATGCGCGATATCGCGAAAATCGGAGTGTACATCTCATACGGAAGCTCCAGCATTTTGTACACAAGACCCGAATAGAAATCTACATTTGCGCTTATACCCTTATACATTTTCCTCTTTTCGGCGATTATCTGCGGTGCGAGTGATGCCACGGTTTCATAAAGGGTATAATCTTCTTCGCATCCCTTGGCAATCGCAAGCTTTTTGGCACAGCTGCGCAGAATGTCGGAGCGCGGGTCTGACTTTGAATACACCGCATGACCCATACCGTATATAAGTCCTGCCTTGTCAAATGCCTGCTTGTCGAGAAGCCTTGCCAGGTAATCCTTGATTTGGTCTTTGTCCTTTGTGTTTATGGAGCTTTTCATGTCATCAAACATGTGTACCACCTTTACATTGGCACCGCCGTGGCGCGGACCCTTCAGAGAACCCAGTGCAGCTGCTACTGAAGCGTAGGTATCTGTTCCCGATGATGTCACGACATGTGTCGTGAAGGAGGAGTTGTTTCCTCCGCCGTGTTCTGCATGCAGTACCAGAGCCAAATCCAAAATTTTAGCTTCAAGGTCGGTGTATTTGTTTTCACCGCGAAGCAGGTGAAGTATGTTTTCGGCAGTGGATAAATCCTTCTGCGGAAGGTGTATACAAAGGCTCTGCTCGTTATAATAATGCTGAAATGATTTATAGCTGTAAACCGATAGGAGCGGGAAAACGGATATGAGCTGAAGGCTCTGTCTTAAAACGTTTCTCACCGATATGTCGTCGGGGTTCTCATCATATGCATAAAGTGCCAGCACACTGCGTGCCAAAATGTTCATCATATTGTGTCCTGGCGCCTTTAATATCATGTCCCTGACAAAGGATGTGGGAAGGCTTCGGTACTCGGCTAGGGCGGTATTAAATTTTGTGAGCTGTTCTACGTTCGGAAGCTGTGAAAATAACAGCAGATACACCGTTTCTTCAAATCCGAAACGATTATCACTCATAAATCCGGAAACAAGGTCACGGACATTTATGCCGCGATAAAAAAGCTGTCCGTCGCACGGAACGGTGCTTCCGTCGGGCAGAACTTCCTTCGCCTTTATGTTCGATATCTCGGTAAGACCGGTTACTACACCGTTCCCGTTTAAATCTCGGAGTCCTCGCTTTACATTGTGCTTTTGATACATTTCGGGTTTTATTCTGTTATTTTTGCACGAAATCTGTGCAAGCTCTTTGATATATGGGGTTATTTCAGAATATGATTTTTTCATTTAATTACCTCCAATGTCTTTATTCGTATATTATACCAGCTGTTTGCCTATAAATCAATTAATAAATTGTAAATTAATTTTAAAAAATGCGGCTGTTTTATTATTAAAAGTCTTGGTTTGTCAATATAAGTCAAAATATAAAACAAGCGTCAGATGGAAAAACGGATATGACTTTCAAGGATGTTTTTAATCATGTTTTTAAGCATGTGGTAAAATACCGGTATGAAAGGAAGTTGATTTAAATGAGAAAAATTACAAATGAAATTATTACGAAATTCAGGGAGTACTTAAAATGTGAAGAAAAGAGCGACAACACCATAGAAAAATATATGCGTGATATTCGTTTCTTCCGTGAATGGCTCGGCGGCAGGAGTGTTGACAAATCCGCAGTGCTTGAATACAAAAAAGAGCTGTGTGAAAAATATATGCCTGCAAGTGTAAATTCAATTTTATCGTCATTAAACGCTTTGTTTATGTTTATGAATTGGTACGATTTGAAAGTTAAAACCTTAAAAATCCAACGTCGTATATTTGCCGATAAAGATAAGGAACTTACAAAAGCTGAATACGAAAGGCTATTGACAGCAGCCAAAAACAAGAAAAATGAACGGTTGTATTATTTGATGCAGACCATAGGCTCGACCGGGCTTAGAATTTCCGAGTTAAAATATGTAACGGTTGAAGCTGTAAAGATAGGTCAAGCAATAATAAACTGTAAAGGTAAAATAAGGCAAGTGTTTCTGCCGAAACAGCTGTGTAAAATGCTGAAAACCTATATAAAGCAACAGAAGATAAAAAGCGGCTCGGTGTTCATAACAAGAAGCGGTAAAAACCTTGACCGCCACGCAATATGGAAAATGCTCAAGGACTTATGCGAAAGTGCCAACGTCGCAAGGAGCAAGGTGTTTCCGCATAATTTCCGTCATCTTTTCGCGAAAACTTTTTATTCGCTACAAAAGGACATTGTAAGACTTGCCGACATCTTGGGACATTCAAGCATAGAAACCACTCGTATCTACACAATGGAAAGCGGAACAGAACACATAAAGCTACTCCAAAAACTCGGTTTATTGCGGTGTTGAAAACTTTTTTGAAAAAATCTCACAAAAACCCCTTGACAAACATCATGTGAAAGCGGTGATATTCACCGCAAGCAAATACAAAAATCAGGATTGCTAAAGTGCTGAATTTAAGAATTTTGTCAATTTAAGCAACTACAACATAATATGAATTATGTTGTATCACAAAGAAAACCAATATAAATCTACATATATTATATCACTTTATTATAAGGTTGTCAATTATTTGCGGTTGATTTTATCATTTTTATAAAAGCAAAACACATCAAATCAGACCAACAAATTTTTAAATATGACGTTGGCCTAAAAGTCACACCTATAAATCAGCAACATGCCTGCTTTTTGAGCAGGTATGTTGCTTTTATGTACAGTTTTAAGACTTTTAACAACATAATTCATATTATGTTGTATTCCGAAAAGTGAGGTGTTTTTGTATGCAAATAAATCTATATAAGCACAACCAAACCGCATATGAAAATGCGCTTGCTTTGCTGAAAACAGAAAAAAAGGCAGCTGTTATACACCCCACCGGAACAGGAAAGTCATTTGTCGCTTTTAAGCTATGCGAGGATAATTCCGACAAAAGCATTTGCTGGCTTTCGCCGTCAAAATACATATTTAATACACAGCTTGAAAATTTAAAGAAAGCGACAAACGGATATATTCCTCAAAATATAAAATTTTATACATATGCGAAATTGATGAATATGACAGATAGTGAAATTGGCAGTATATGCCCGGAGTATATCATTTTGGACGAATTTCACCGTTGCGGAGCGGAAATGTGGGGGCATGGTGTCGGAGCATTGCTGTCGATATATCCCGATGTGCCGGTTTTAGGACTGTCTGCGACTGCAATACGCTATCTTGACAATCAGCGTGATATGTCAGATGAATTGTTTGATGGGAACGTTGCGTCTGAAATGACACTTGGTGAGGCGATAGTGCGAGGAATTTTAAATCCTCCAAAATATGTTTTGTCGCTTTATTCGTATCAAGAAGAGTTGGAAAAGTATCAAATCAGAGTATCAAAGAACAGAACGAAAATTGTTCGTGACAAATGCGGGAATTATTTGGATGAACTTAGGAAAGCTCTTGAGCAAGCAGACGGTTTAGAGGATATTTTTTCAAAACACATGACGGACAAGACAGGCAAATATATTGTATTTTGTGCGAATTACGAGCATATGCGAGAGATGATAGATTTATCGAAAGATTGGTTTTTAAAAGTAGATAAATCGCCTCATATTTATTCTGCATACTCAAATAACCCGGAAACAAACAAAGATTTTTTGGATTTTAAATCAGACAACAGTAATCACTTAAAGCTGTTATATTGTATTGATATGCTCAATGAAGGTATTCATATTGATGATATTTCAGGTGTAATACTTTTGCGCCCGACAGTTTCACCGATTATATATAAGCAACAGATAGGCAGGGCTTTATCTGCCGGCAGTAACAAGA
>CAYRGA010000090.1:0-7400 GCA_964423705.1 uncultured Oscillospiraceae bacterium | reverse complement strand
ACTCCCCACTCGGCAAACTGCTTCGCATCCTCAAACTCATAGCCGTAGCTTCCGGGGTAACGCTCACAGGTTAAAAAACCGGCACAGGAATACATTCCGAATTTAAGTCCCTTTGAGTGAACATAATCCGCCACATATTTCATGCCGTGCGGAAAAAGCTCGGGATTCGGTATAATTTTGCCGTCAACGCGCTCTCTGAGTGCCCAGCAATCATCTATTATCAAATATTCGTAGCCTGCGGCAAGATAACCCTTTTCGACCATGGTATCAGCCGTCTGTAAAATAAGCTCCTCGTTTATATCGGTAGCAAAGGTATTCCATGAATTCCACCCCATGGGCGGCTTTTGTGCTAACACTGCATATCATCTCCTTATTGATTTGAAAATTTATCCTGCCGAAGCTATAAGCCATCGGCAGGATATATCAGACTTTAAGCTGACTTATGAATTCATCTTACACTGAGCGCATTTCTGAGCGGTGTAAGGTCATCTGTCCAGGTGTACACCTTTACCTTACAGCCTGCGTAATCGGTAAGGTCTATTGTAATTTTGCCTTCCGAGAAATCTGCACTTGAGTATGTCTTTGCATCGTTAAGAACATCATCGTTGTACATAGCCACATACACGTTATATGCTTCATCAGAGGTGTAGTTTGTGTTCGGTACAATTTCAAGAAGATTGTCTTTTACAATGGCACTGAACTGTGAATAGTCTGTCGGAACCAAATACTGTGCACTTCCTACCCACTCGAAGGTATCAAAGCTCTTGCCCTTTAAAACAATGTATTCCGGATAAACATCCACATAGAATCCCAGCGGCATATTTGTGTAGTAGTTGACATATGAATCCCATTTTCTGTCTGCGATACTGTTTTCTACTTTTTGACCGTTTTGATCATAGCCGAGACCGTTATATCCGCTGTTTGTAAACTGACTGTTGTATTCTTCATCTACCGCCAGTATAACCTCCTGACGACCTGCACTGCCATAGCGCACACCGGTATTCGGCACATTTATGTAACGTGCATAGTTGTCATCGCCGAATGCGTATGCAGAGTCAAGCGAATATGCCTTTGTATGGCTGTGACCGGTAAAGAGAAGTGCGTTTTTATGGCTTGCAAACAATTCTCTGAGCTTAGCTTCTGCGTTAGGCTCTATCTCATCCGCATTTGCACCGCTGTCCTTTCTTCTGAGCGGATAGCTTCCGGCTACGGTTGATTTGATAGGCTGGTGGCAGAATACAAATGCCGGCACGCCCTCTGCCTCTGCTTTGTCAAGCTCGGCTTCAAGCCAAGCAAGCTGCGCCTCAGTCGGGTCGTAGCTGACTGTATTTTCTTCGGAAGCAAGTCCGATGAAGTATGCATTTCCGACTTTTCTCGACCAATAGAGATTATCGCCTACAAAATCGGCATCATTTGAAAATTCATTTGCATATTTTTTAAACAAATTCTTAGCATCTGCATAATTACTCGGACTTCCCGTCTTGTCGTGGTTACCCGGTATCATGTAGTAAGGAATATTCTTAGTCTTTAAGGTTGTATCATAAAATTCCTTAAGTACAACGTACTGGTCCTCAGCCATACCGTCATCAACGTTATCACCTACAGAGAACACACCGAGTGAATCGGCTTCGCTGTCTGCTATATCATTAAATGCATAGCCTGTGTAAACGCTGTACTGCTGATTTACAGAGGTTTTAACGTGCTGGTCGGACATAATCTGGAAGCTGAAGAGCTTCTTTGAAGGGTCTATAGTCAATACATCTGCTGTATTAATATCGCAGGAAGCATAGCAGCTTGATTCCAGTACGTTTTCGTTTACGACGCCGTTGGCATCGGTTGCGGTTTTCTTAGCGGCAACAGCTAAAATCTTGGTTGTACCACTCGGTATCATGATACCCTTCGGTATATCATAGGTAACTGCCTTACTCTTATCGGTTTTGTCTGCCAATACTATGCCGAATGCAGCATAGTTGTCAAGCTTACCATCAGCATCGCCCCAGTAGAGGTGATATGCACTGATTTTGTCATAATCCGTTTCCGGAGGTGTCACTGTAACCGTACCCTCGGCAAAGCCTGCCTCAGCTCCCGATGCGCGTGCATAGGTCACAGACTTCGGTGTGATATCCGTTTCGGGAACAGGCTCGATTACCAATTCACCCAAGAATGTATTTGTACCCCAATCATTTTCAAGCTTAATGGTGTGTCTGCCCGCGGTGAAATAGTTGCTTCTCACGTAGAGGTTTGATACGCTGAACTGTGTACCGTCTTTTTCTGCCTGTACGTAGCCAAGCATCTTACCGTCGGCCCAAATTATCGTATAAGGCTCGTAAACAGACCAGCCGGTTAAAACAACACCGACATTGTATTCACCTGCCTGAGCTATATCGATATTGTATATAAGCTCATTGTGTGAAGCATCGAAACCGCCGTCAAATCTCATGGAAAGCTTGTCATAATTGCTCCAGTTTGTAAGCTGTACTACATTACCGGATTTTGATGCGTAATCCAAAGCGGAAATCACAGCACCCTCTGCCGGCACGGAATTAACCATTTCGTCATTTTCTATGTATTCAAGCTTAAGCTCTTTAATATAAAGACCGTGACAGCCGCTCCCGTAGAAATTCAAGGTATGCTCGCCCGATGTAAGGTGTATATTGCCCATATCTATTACCGGGAATACTCTTTCACTTGCATCATCGACATTAACCGTCTTATCCGAACCGACCTTACCTGCGCAAAGGTTGGTTTTGTCAGCATCTACATTCATATAGAGCTTTTGATTTGAACTCCATGTCCAGGTCGTAGCTTTAACTCTGTAGCGTCCGCCCTTACCTTCGGCTACATTTATCTTGTATGTGATTTCATTATTATCATAACCGGCGAAAAATACATAATTTTCATGGGTTGTCCAGTGATTATCTATTTTTACGCCTTTTTCAGTCGTACTGTCATAAGGAGTCGCACTGAAATAATTCAGCGCACTGAATGTAGTGGTACCGTCGATATTATTTACAGGCTTTACCAATACTATTTCCTGTAAATCCGCGTGTGTTCCGCCGGTATTGGTGACCTTGATTATATGCTCACCTACAGTCAAATCTGCTTGTCCGACATCATGATATTTCAATTTATCGGAATTCGAACTGTTTGTAGCCTTGACAGTTCCGACATTTACTCCGTCAACCGTTAAGTTTATCGCAGAATTGGGAGACCACGAATCGAAGCGAACTCCGAGCATGTACCTTCCCGCAGCTTCGGCAGATACGTTTATCTTATATGTGGCATATTCACTATTCGACTGACCTATCTGTAAGCATCTGTGGTAATTGGCCTTCCAATAGTTTTCCTCAGCTACACCGGATGAAAAATCATCGTCATACACCAGTGCGGATATAATCGTATCTCCGTCAATCTTAGTTTCGGCTTTTTTTAAAACAACTGAATCAACAAACATTTTTCTTTCTGATTCCGCACTTATTTTTAAAGTATGCTCTCCGACTGCAAGGCTTACATTTGTCACAACCGATACCGGCAAATTATCATATCTTTTGGTACTGTCTTCAACGGCGATTTTACTGCTGCTAACCGTTCCGCCATCAATTACTGCGCCGATGTATGCATCGCCAGCCCAGCTCGTTGCACCGACATTTACAGTGTATCTGCCGGCTTCGGCAACGGTAAATTTGTACTCTGCATAGCCGTTTTGGCAATTATCCGGGAAAATCATGCACTTTTCCGTTGTGTTGTCCTTAAGCTGCCAATACGCTCCTTTTTTAATTTCTTCTGCATTGGAAACACTTTCCGGATCGGTCACATCAATGACAATGTCACTGCTGACCGTGGGTTCTTCCGTTCCGAGATTAGCTTCATCGGCAAATGCACTTACCTGCAAGCACATAACAAGCATAATGCCGACGAGGACATAAGATATTAATCTTTTTCCTGCTTTAAACATAATTTGAAACCTCCTAAAATTTTATTACAAACGAGTTACACGTCACTTCTTATCGCCACCACGGTTCTCACAGTACCCCAGTTGGTATTGATGAGCACCTTGTCGCAGTCTGTTCCGTAGTTCTCGTAAGTTTTAATATCAGAAATCTTTCCGACACGTATGTTCACATCGTCCCTAACCCTTTCGACTATAATCACATTTTCGTATTGATAGTCGTGAACCTCCAGGTAGCTTCTGTCGGGTTCAAGGCTTGTGATAGGCACTGTAGATACCATGATAAAGGTATCCTCGGTCTTATATGCGTAGGATTCAAGCAGTCTGAGCGGTGACACAAATGAACCGTTATTATTTGTAACGGGGTTTGTACCGCCATGTGCCGAATCGATGGATTTTTCGGCAGCGTTGTAGATTCTGTTTATTCTGCCTATCTCGCCGGAGCTGTTCAGCGAATAGAGAATCACATCGCCCACATTGAGGTTATCACCGTTTTGAACGGTGTCTGCCTCATTGCCTTTTTGAGTTTCCCAAGCGGAGTTGTCCGCAACTATATATGAAAGCTCTGTGACCTTTAACGGCCAGCCGGTGTTTTGAAGCAAGGTAACCTTCTTTGCGGGAAGCTCATTTATATTAAGAGTGGTTGAGATATCCGTTATTATGGCAGTGTGGCCTTCATAATCGATATCGCCTGCAGGGCCTCCGCCACTTCCGCTCGTCTTTCCGCCGCCGGGAGTATATCCCACTATGGCATCGGCAATGACACTGTACCTTTTGACATTGTATGCCTTAAAGTTTGTGGTTTCCTTTTTAACGGAGCTTACCACCTTATAAAACATATCGTCACTGTTTGGATTAACAGGCACGCTGAACTGCACGGTTTTATCTCCGGCGGCAGTCTTAGCCTCGAAGCCCCTGTTTCCATTCGTCATGGAAGCAGAAAGGTGAAGTCTTTCCTCATTAAGTGAAAGTGTTCCGCCGTTACTCAATGCAGATTCCAAATAATATATCTCATTTTTCGAATTAAGCGCATAACGTATGAGCTGCTCTGCCGTGCCTTGATTTCCGCTCGTACTGAGGTCTGAGGCAACTGCGGAAGCTGCGGTGTACGCACCGTTATATTCAATCTTATCCTTGCCGGTAAAAATTTTGATCTCATTATCGGCGGTGAGCACCTTAAACAGTACATCACTGCTTATCCCCTTTGAAACATCCACGCCCATAAGGTAACCGAATTTATACGTACTGCTCTGTGAGTCGAAATACACTATTTCGCCCTTGGCATTGAGATAAAACACGCCGCTGCTGCCAAGTTTCAAGGCAACCGACGTATCAAATCCGTTTGAAAGCGGATAAGCATGTCCGCGGACATACACATCATCCTTGCCGAGAGAAGTAACCGAGCCTTCGACAGTACTGTCGGACACATACACCACTACGGGGAAACCCTCACCTGCCGTACAAACCGACAGGGTATTTCCGACAGCGATGTCACCGAAGGAGGCTATTTCACCGTTTTTAAATACAAGCACGCTGTCTGCATCGGTGTATTTGACCGTCTTTCCGTTTTTACCGGTGATGCTCTTATCGTCATCATTAATACCGGTCACAATCATCTCGGTATATGTATTTACAAACACAATCTCATACATACCATCATCATTATAGTCAATCAACGTCACCTCTCCGTTAACTCCCGGAAGCATGGCGGATGTACTTAAAACAGGTTTATAATTTTTGAGTACATATGCATCCTTGGATATCGAAGCGGTCGTTTTCTTGCCTTTTGCCTTATAATAGGTATATTTATTATTTGCAAAGCCCTTTATATCATCATATTCCACGGTAAGCTTATCGTAATCTGACGGGCTCACGGCGTACACGGTGTTCGCACTGTCATAAAAGAAGTCGACATAAAGTCCGACGCAGTCCGTATCTGCGTTTTCGGCAGCTTTATAGTAAATGCCGTTTATCACCAGCCCGTTGCCGTCCGTCTTATCTTCGCTTATACCATAGTAGCGATTTGCCGTTACCAATCCGCTTCCGAGTTTCAAGCCGTGACAGCTTTCAAGCAGAGTATCGCCCTTTGTAAGCGAATACTTCGGAGGCAGTGTATATGCTGTGTCTGCCAGCAATGCATTATACAGAAGCTGTACTGCCGTCGCACGGGTAAGCTTATCGTTAGCCGCAAATCCGCTGTTTAAAAGCTTAAGCCGATTCGCCTGAGCAATATATGCAGTACCTGTACCGCCCTTGTTTTCGGCGCGGACGGAAAATCCCAGAAGTGTGACAACAGCCCTTGAAGCCTCTCCTACCGTCACCAAAGCATCCGGGCGGATATTGCCCTTTGCATCGGCGGTATAGAGTCCGAGCTCCGCTGCGGTGCTCACCTGTGCATAATATGCATGGCTTTTAGGAAGGTCCGGAAACGATACTGTCGTTTCCGTTCCCTTCATTTTAATCAAATTCAGCAAATATCCCGCAAATTCGCCTCTGGTGATACTGCCGTTATATGCATCTGCCGATATGGCAGCATCCATAATCGAAAGTGCGCTGAGTGCCTTTGACATGGACACGTAATCCTGCGGCAATTCAACGGATGTATCCGCCGTGACACTTACGGCAGAAAAGCAAAGACCTATTGCAAGAATTAATGCCAGTATTCTTTTCATCTCAAAATTCCTCCTGATTTAATTACTCCAAGGTAACCTTACCCCACAGATTCGGTGAACCTCTGTACACGCCGAAGGTCGGTGCCCAGCAGCTCGTTTCTGCGTTAAGTGTGCGATAGCGGCATATCTCCACAGAAATAACTTCGCCGCTTTGAGCGGTGCGTTCACCGTCCATCGACAGCGGTATCGCCATATCAAGACCCCAGCCGCCGTCTGTTTCAAACGGTGTAATTTGGGCATCGTAATTGATACTTATATCGTCATTTCCGTATCCATTGCCGTAGTAATCGGCATAATTACCCTGTCTTGCCGCAACATAGTGAACATATGAGGTAGAATCTTGGAATTTCCAGAATATCTCATTGCAATCCTCCATCCAAATATTAGGATTATCTCTGTCTGTGGACGAAGGTTTAAGCTCCGACATCTGCGGTTCATCGTTATACACTCTCACAAAGAGCATTTCGCCGTTCCAAAGGATTTTGGCTCTGGAAAGAACCTCCGGCGAACCGAATATATTATAGAACTTAAAGTCCTCGGTATACGGTGCATTCTGCCAATCGGCATCCGTAGGACTGCCCGTTATTTTAGATGCGGTATACACCGGCGCCACCACGTCATCCTTTACTTCCTCAAATTCGCCTGTCAAAATAGCCTCGTCCAGCTTTTTATTCGCGGAATTTACAGCATCTATGTATTCCTGCTTGGTATGATTTTCATTCTGCTGGTAGAAAATTCCCAAGTCTTCTCTGCCGAAGCATCCAATGCTCCACATCCAG
>CAYRGA010000089.1:0-7410 GCA_964423705.1 uncultured Oscillospiraceae bacterium | reverse complement strand
GAAGGTATGTAATATGCTCTCTGAGGCTCACGGTTTTCCGATGTTTTATTGTAATTTTCGTAAATTCTCATATTGCACATCCTTTGTTAATTGATTAATATAATATAAAGATATTATATAGTATGTGACTATGTCAATATAAATATCGTATATTCCATATAATTATATTGTCATGATTTGTTGCATGATATTTAGATTTTTACGTTTGAACTTTTAAATACTTTACAACATGGGAAAAATGTATTAAAATATTGATATACAAATGTAATTATAAAGGCGACCAATGATTAAAAGAAAGGAGAGTATTGATATATTTGTTACTAAATATATCATACAAAAATTCCAATGAAAATTATTATGGCACTTGCGGGACTGGATATCGGCGGAGCGGAAACTCACGTGGTGGAGCTGTCCAAGGAGATAAAGAGGAGAGGACATGAGGTTATAATGATTTCCGGCGGCGGAGTATATCAAAAAGAGGTTGAAGATTTCGGAATCAAGCATTACACCGTACCGGTAAAAGAGAGAAATTACACGAAAATTCTAAAGTCGAAAAAAATCATAAAGAAAATAATCAGAGATGAGAAGCCCGATATAGTTCATGCGCATGCCAGAATACCGGGATTTATCATAGGTTTACTTCATAAGGAAATGCATCGTTCTTTTGTGTTTGTCACCACGGCGCACTGGACCTTTGATACATCATTTATGGTAAGAACCCTTACCTGCTGGGGCGATAAAACCCTTGCCGTGAGTGAGGATATAAAGAAATATCTGCTGAAGTATTATGATGTGGATGAGAAGAATATTTCGATAAGTATTAACGGAATCGATTCCGGTAAATTCAATAAAGATATTTCAGGTAAAAATGTAATAAAGGAATTTAATTTGAATGAATCCGCCAAACGTATAGTATATGTTAGCAGGCTAAATCCCGCCGTCTGCGCTCCGGCATACGGTATAATAGAAAAAATAGAGAAAATCAACAATGCCGTACCCGGTGTGGAGGTTATCATAGTGGGTGACGGAGATTGCTATTCGGATATGAAGGCCGCGGCGGACAGGGTGAATGAAAAGCTTGGCAGAAATGCTGTAATTTTAACCGGCGGCAGAACAGATATAAATGAGATTCACGCGACCGCTGATGTGTGTGTCGGAGTAAGCCGTGCCATACTTGAACCGATGGCTATGGAAAAACGCTGTGTCGTTGCAGGCCAAGAGGGGTATATCGGAATATTGGATGAAAGTAAGCTTGAAGAAGCCAGAGGCTGTAATTTTACCTGCCGCGGATGCAGTAAGCTTGACTACGATGTTTTAAGTGATGATATAATAAAGCTTTTCAACATGGACGATTCTGAAGCGAAAAAGGTAACCGATTACGGAAAAATGGTGGTAGACACCTATTACAGCGTAAAGACCATGGCAGATGACAATATTGCCATGTATGTTTCGGCATTGAAGGAGCAACGCCACGATGTTGTGCTTTTGGGATATTACGGTTACGGAAACAGCGGAGATGATGCACTTCTGGGAGCGGTTCTCAATGATTTAAGGGAGCTTTCGCCGTGCGTTTCTCCTGTAGTGCTTTCTCATAATCCGCAGAAAACCGGTGAAACCTACGGTGTGATGAGCATAAACAGATTTAACGTATTTGCAATACGAAGAGCTATGAAGAACGCCAAGGTTCTCATAGCCGGTGGTGGAAGCTTGATTCAGGATATAACCAGTACGAAATCAATCATGTACTATTTGGCAGTGATACGTATGGCTAAGAAAATGGGGCTTAAAGTTATGCTTTACGCGAACGGTATAGGTCCTGTAATTCGTGAGGATAACCGCAGAACGGTGTCGGCCGTGCTGGATAATGTCGATGTGATAACCCTGAGGGATGAGGAAAGCTTCGATATATTAAAGCAGCTTGACGTGACAAAGCCGAAGATAGAAATCACAGCCGACCCGGTTTTCGGGATAGATGCTTTAAGCGTATCCGTTTGCGAAAAATTGCTTTCGCAATACGGTGTATCGGGAAAATTCATCTGTGTGTCTGCCAGAAATTTCGCCGAAGAAAGCAGTCGGTTTGCAGTTGATTTCGCTGGTATGCTTGATTATATTTGCAAAAAATGCAATTTCACGGCGGTATTTTTGCCCATGCAGTATGAAAAAGACAGAGATATAAGCCTAGAGGTTGTTAAAAACATGCGTGAAAAGGGCGTATTTATAGATAAGCCAATGAGTGTAAACGAAATTATCGGTACGGTGTCACTGGCTGATGCGGTTGTGGCACTGAGGCTGCACATGCTGATTTTCTCAACTGCTGTCGGTGTTCCCGTTTTGGGAATCAACTACGACCCGAAGGTAAGAAGCTTCTTAAAAAGCATAGGCTTTGATAACTGTATCGAACCGGATAGCATTAATAACGGTGAATACAAGAAAGTTGCGGATAAATTCATGAGCGAAAGCGAAATTATTAAAGCGCAGATACAGGATAAGCTGCCGGATCTTAGAAAGAAAGCAAAGAAAAATGCAGATATTGCTATGGAGCTCATTTCTTCCGAGAGCGATATATATTTTTAAAAAACAAAGCTTATCGATACAACTTAAGCGCAGTTGCCTTTCCGGTGGCGGTTTGATAGGTGTATTCACGGGCAAACACGCCGATTTTGACGCGTAATTGCATAGGTATTGCTTGCCGAAATAAATGATTTGAAATCCGTCACTTAAGATGCGGATTTCATTTCAGCATTAAATCAGGAGAAACAATTTTATGGATGGACAAGTATTAAAAACACTTGAATTTGACAAAATTCTTGAAGCATTGAAAAATTATGCTGTTATGGAGGCTACGACGGAGAGATTTACCTCTGCTGCGGTTTCCGATAATATTAAAAAAATAAATTTGATGCAAAGCGAAACGGAACAGGCTGTAGAGCTTATCACCAAAAAAGGCACTCCGCCGATAATGTGTAAGTTGGATGTAAGGGTGCCTATTTCCAGAGCCGTGAGAGGCGGTGTGCTGTCGATTGCCGAGATTTTGTCGGTGGGGTGGGTACTTCAGACTGCGAATAGATTGAAGCAGTACCCCGATGACGTTAAATGCGATGCGCTCGAAGAACATTTTGATGCTCTGTATGTGAACAGGGAGCTTGAAAAGAGGATTTTCGCCTGCATGCCGGACGATGACACGCTTGCAGACGATGCTTCGGAGGAGCTCAGTGATATACGTCGAAAAATAAAGGCTTCCAATAACAAGGTTCGTGATGCTTTAAAGGGTATCATATCTTCTCCGGCATATTCAAAATGCTTGCAGGAACAGATAATTACCATGCGCGGCGACAGATACGTAGTTCCTGTAAAATCAGAATATAAAGGCAAGATAAAGGGTATCGTGCACGACACATCAGCTACAGGTGCCACTCTTTTCATCGAGCCTATGAGCGTTGTGGAGGCAAATAACGAAATACGTACACTTTTGGATAGGGAAAAGGATGAGATAGAAAGGATACTGGCTGAGTTTTCGTCACATATTGCAAATGAGGCGGAGCTTATAGAGATGACCTTTTCGGTAATTTCAGAGCTTGACTATATATTTGCCAGAGCTCATTACGCACTCAGATATGACTGCTTTCGACCTGTTTTGAACAGTGAAGGGTACATAAACCTTCAAAAGGCACGCCACCCGCTTCTTGACCCCAAAAAGGCAGTTCCGATAGATGTGAGCCTGGGTAAAAGCTTTGATACACTTGTTGTCACCGGTCCCAATACCGGTGGTAAGACAGTGGTACTGAAAACGGTGGGACTTCTCACACTTATGGCACAGGCAGGACTTCATATTCCGGCGGCGGAGGGCTCGGTTATCGCTGTGTTTAAAAATATTTTTGCCGATATCGGCGATGAACAGAGCATAGAGCAGTCGCTGAGTACATTTTCCTCGCACATGGTTAATATTGTGAGGATTTTAAAAGAGGTCGATGACAATTCACTTTGTATCTTCGATGAGCTTGGTGCGGGAACTGACCCCATAGAGGGTGCTTCGCTTGCGGTCAGCATATTGGAGCGAGTGAAGATGCTCGGCGCGAAAACCATGGCTACCACGCATTACAGCGAGCTTAAAACATATGCGCTCGGAACCGAAAGGGTGGAGAATGCCTCGTGTGAGTTTAATGTGGAAACCTTACGTCCCACATACAGACTTTTAATCGGTGTTCCCGGAAAAAGCAACGCTTTTGCAATATCGAAAAGACTCGGCTTGGATGACAGCATTATAGAACAGGCAAAAACCTATATAGCCGGAGAAAATATCAAGCTTGAGGATATTCTGTCAGAGCTTGAAAAAAGTCGTATAGATGCCATAAAGGATAAGGAAAGAGCGGCTAAATATAAAAATGAGGTTGAACGCTTGAAGGATGATACCGCCGAGAAAAATCGCCGTCTAAACGAGAAAACCGATAAAATTATTGAGCGTGCAAGGGCACAGGCTAAGGAAATCCTGGAGCAGGCAAGACGTGATTCGGAAAGTGTGCTTGATGAGATTAAAAAAATACGTCAGGTAAACGACCAAAAGCTTGCCCAGCAGGAGATTGACAAGGTTCGGCGCAGTTTAAACAAGAAAATCAACGATAATAACAGTAAGCTGGCAGATACTATGTTTAAGCCGAAGGAAAAATATAAGGCACCCAAAACAGTGAAAAACGGTGATGATGTGGAGCTGGTTAAGCTTGGACAGAAGGGCGTGGTGTGCTCTTTGCCGGATTCTTCCGGAAACCTTATGGTTAAGGTCGGTATAATGAAGATTAAAACCAATATTAAGGATATAAAGCTTGTGAAAGCGCAGACTGCCCCGAAGGCAAGACGGGATTATCAAAGTATGCCGGGGAAAACCATGAACCTTTCGCCGGAGCTTGATGTTCGCGGCGAAACTGTGGACAGCGCGGTTTTGCTCATAGATAAATTTTTGGATGATGCCATGCTTTCGTCCATAGGACAGGTGAGGATAATCCACGGTAAGGGCACAGGTATGCTCAGAAAGGGAATACATTCTTATCTTAAAGGTCTGTCGTATGTAAAGAGCTACCGCATCGGAGTGTTCGGCGAGGGCGACAGCGGTGTCACGGTGGTTGAGTTGGCATAAAATATGTATAAAAGCATGGCTGCGGACGTTGTGTAACGCAGCTTTGCTTTTACATAAGATGTACTGATTTGTAATTTTTTTGGAAATCGGTATTAAAAAACTTGACTATTTATCTTTTTTTTAGTATAATATATATGTTTGATTACAGATATGCTGGTGTGGCTCAGTCGGTAGAGCAATTGATTCGTAATCAATAGATCGTCGGTTCAAGTCCGATCACCAGCTCCATTGAAAAAAGCACTTCTTCGGAAGTGCTTTTTTCGGGCTTTTTGTCAATAGTGGAGGTCAAAATCGACCGGATTACCTGCTGTCAAGAAATGAAACTATATTTAAATTATAGTGAGCTTGGTGTTAAGATTCTCGAAGTTCGTTTGTGAATTATAAAAAGCAAGATGTAGCTCGTCTTTTGCGGATATGGGCTGCATCTTGCTTTTTGGTTTGTAGCGATTAATCAGATATGTTTTTAACGAAGGACTTCAGGATATGCGCGCACTTCAGCTTTTGGAAAGCTTGGTCGGCAGGGATGAAATCGAAAAAATGCTTGATGATATTTCGGGATTTGATAAATATCCGCGAAATGCAGATTATATTTTAGACTTGAGAGAATGTATTAACGAAAAAATCGAAAAAGCAATGTAACATTAAATGAAGAGGATAAAGCTCCTTATTGATAACATCGGGCAACCCATTTGGGTTTGCCCGATGTTTTATAATATTATTTGGATAAAGCTTGACGATATGCCGGTATGTCGATATTCAGAACGGAATCGACCTGGCGTATTTTCCATTCCAGGTGTTCACGGTCGGTCATGTAAAGCATACTCGGCTCCCAGCCCAAACGCGAGTCTGCTTCTACAAGCGGAATGGTTCTTTCTGCATTTTCTTTTTCAAAGTTTAAAAGCTTTTCCATCTCGTCAATCAGCCTTGAAGCTTCCTGCTTGGTTTCGGCGGCGTAGAGCTTGCATTTGTATCGATGCCATTTTTTTGCGTTAATACCTGTAATTACCGAATTGAGGATAAAACATCCCAGATTGATAAGATTTGAGAGTGCTTCATTTTTAATCGGAGCCTCTCTAAGTATTAAAATTCCTTTTCCCATCAGGTCACGCATATTTTCCAGAGACTTTATTTCTTCGGGAAGTCGTATTGAAATAAGCGAATCTCTGTAATCGGCAACCGAATCATATGAAGATATACAGATTGTATTTCCAAACATTGCTTTTGGTGACGAAGGTATCGGAATTGTTTTATTTAAACAAAACGGATAGGAGGGACCTACGCGAAATGCGCCGTACTGGTCGGCATTTGTCGGTGTATAAAAACGGATGGCATCGCTCCACAGCTTTAATGCGTTTTGGGTATACTCAAAGTTTTCCGCACCGAATTCGCCTTTTATCACCATGTCGGCAAGCTTATCCAATGATCGGCGCGGTTCGGTAAACGCCAGCTTTGAGAGCTTGCTTATAAATGAAGGATACAAGCCGTAGTGATGGCTTTCCATGATGCCGCACATACCGAAATCATCTGCCGCCTTACGCATAGCTTCATATCTGCGTATCCATTGGTACGGCATCGGCTCATAGGGAATCACGCCCAAATCCCAGGTTAATCCTCCTGTGTTTGTCATGGAATACAGCTTAATACCGCGTTTTTTGGCGGCAAGTGCTTCGCTTTTAAAGTACTGTCCGGGACCTTCAAAGGAAAGTGTATAATCGGCGCAGTGTGATTGATGCTCCCCGTATTTCTTTGGTTCAAACATTTCAAAGGTTGCCAGCAGTGTAATATTCTTCGGAAGGGATTCTATGAGCTTTATGCGTGCTTCCTCAGGCTGAAAACCCCAGTTGTACGTCCAGAAAACGATGTCCGCATTAGGTTTTTGATTATAAATTACACGCTGGATAAGGCTAAGCCAAACGGGATAATCTTCGCACGGGTACCAGCCAGAGCTGACCTTTCCGGAAGGGATACCGTCCGCGTCTATTTCAAAATAGCGTCCTTTCGCTACATGCGGGTCGCGGCTGGGAAATTCCACGGACTCGCCTACCAGAACCACTCCTTTTAATCCGGGACACTCTCTGAACAGCCTGCCGTATAAATTGTCATAGAATTCATAGGCATTGTCAGCTTCGGGGCTCATATCACTTGTCATATAGCTGTAAGCATAAACATCGATACCGTATTTTTCCGCACGGTGAATCAGCTGATTAAAGTTTAAATATCCGCCGGGGGTAGTGTCTGTATCTTTGGTAAATATCAAAATGGCATCTCGTCCCTCATGAGCA
>CAYRGA010000088.1:0-7575 GCA_964423705.1 uncultured Oscillospiraceae bacterium | reverse complement strand
AAGAGCACCTGCGGCAATTGCCGAGCCTATAACTCCGGCAACGTTCGGACCCATAGCATGCATAAGCAAGAAGTTGCCCGGATTTTCTTCCTGACCTACCTTCTGTGATACTCTGGCTGCCATCGGAACAGCGGAAACACCGGCAGAACCGATAAGCGGATTGATTTTCTCTTTTAAGAACAAGTTCATAAATTTAGCTAAAAGCACACCGCAGGCAGTAGCGACACCGAAAGCCACAACACCCATGACAATGATTTTGATTGTCTGTATGCTGAGGAAGGTGGAAGCTGTCGCCGTAGCACCTACGGATATACCCAAAAATACTGTTACAATATTCATAAGCTCGTTTTGAACAGTCTTTGAGAGTCTGTCGCATACACCGCTTTCCTTTAAGAGGTTACCGAGCATAAGACATCCTACGAGAGCTGCTGCGGAAGGTACCAAAAGCGAAACAAACACAGTAACTATAATCGGGAATACGATTTTTTCCATTTTTGAAACAGGTCTTAATTCCTTCATAACTATACCGCGCTCTTTCTTCGTGGTAAGAGCCTTCATAATAGGCGGCTGAATTACAGGTACAAGTGCCATATATGAGTATGCCGCTACTGCGATAGGTCCTAAAAGATGCGGAGCAAGAAGTGTGGTAGTGAATATAGCCGTCGGGCCGTCCGCACCACCGATTATACCGATTGAACCTGCTTCCTGGGGAGTAAATCCAAGATAGTATGCCCCAATGTATGTAGCAAATATACCAACCTGTGCGGCAGCACCGAGAAGCAAACTCTTAGGATTGGCAATGAGGGGACCGAAATCTGTCATAGCACCTACACCCACAAAGATAAGGCAGGGATATATACCGAGCTTAACTCCGAGATACAGGTAATCCACAAGGCCCGGAGTGATAGCACCGGAAGCTTTAAACAAATCCCAGTGAACATGACCGTCTGCGAAAAGCTCCTCGTGGAATACACCTGCGCCCATAAGGTTTGTAAGAAGCATACCGAAGGCTATCGGTAAAAGCAAAAGCGGCTCAAACTGCTTAACTATTGCAAGATAGATGAGTACACATGCTATCAAAAGCATTACTACGGATTTCCATGTAGTCTGTGAAAAGCCTGTCTGCTTTAAAAAGTCTTTTATGGCATCCATTTTCGAAACTGCTTTTGTATTTAAAATGTCTTCATATTTTATAAATTCTTCTTCATTTCCGTCACCGTTTAATTCGATAACGTTTTCGTTGCTGCTCATATAATAAATCTGACAGTCGATCTTATCTTTTTTGCTATTTATATCAGCATCGATTTTAAATTTCTTCTCAGCACCGGCTTCCAGCTCAAACTGGTCATACTGACTTCTGGGAGCATAAATTACTTCCTGACCGTTTGAAAGCATGAGAATAAATATTACACTGTCGGTGCTTTTGTTTGTAACGTCCATAGTCAAGGTATGGCTTTTTTCGTCATAGCTTGCCGATTTGACAGCCAATAACGGATTTTTTGTTTCTTCCGGTAAATTTGCCGCAAAAGCCGTAAATGCAGAAAACATTACGAGGATAAGCAAAAGAACCGAAACTATTCTTTTAGTCATCTTTTTATTCCTCCGATAAATTAAATTATTTCAATGTACAAAGAAGAGTGCCGTTGCTTACGGAAGCACCGTTTTGAACACATACAGAGGTAATAACACCGTCATTTGCCGCCATAATTTCATTTTCCATCTTCATTGCTTCGAGAATAAACAATACATCGCCTTTTTTAACAGAGTCGCCGGTATTTACGTTAACAGCGAGAATAGTTCCCTGCATAGGAGCTACAACCTCTGTACCTTCACCTGCGGCCACCGGTGCCTGTGCGGTCGGAGCAGCCTGTGCAGCCGGAGCGGCTTTCTTTGCAGCAGCAGCTTCCGCATCGCTCATAAGCTCAATTGATATTGCATATTCAGTACCATTTACATTTACTTTATAGTTTTTCATTTTTTTAAAACTCCTTTTCTGATTTTAAAATTACATTTTTTTGAATGATGTTACTTTGATGTTGTTTACATCAGTGCCGAGATCTTCAGCGATTGCGGCGCATACGCCGGCAAGTATTTCCTGCTTGTTTTCAACAGCGGCAGAATTGTTGACCGTTGCTTTTTTTGCGGCAGGAGCTTTTTTTGCAGTTTGTTCAGCTTCGGGCTTTGCAAATATTCTGCATACAGCACTCATTATATAGCAAAGAGCTATAATGCATATAAGTCCGGCGAAAACAGTTCCTATTCCCATTGCACATACAAATAAATTTGACATGTTGTATCCTCCTTTCCGATACATTATATATGTATAAATTAAAATAACACAGAAAATATTGTCAAATCGATGACAAACTGCCAACAATTCAACTTTTCCCTTATTTTTGTTATTCTACAAAACTCCTTTATTTCCTTTAAAAATTATTAACAATTCGCAGTGAAATATCCATTTAAATTTAGGCAATATACCCAATCTTTCCCAAATATTTCCTTTTCTTCCTCACATTCTGCGGTTTTTCGGAATTTAAGTGCTTTTAAAAGTGCATCTATATTTGAATTATTGCTTACGGCATATTTAAATCCCCTTAAATCAATAAAATTCAGCATAGCCTTGCCAAGACCGTACTCTAAATTAAAATCCTTGGCTCCGTCCTTTAATACTATATCATCTATCGAAATGCAGCTTTCAAAGGCGCGCATTGTGCCAAGTCCCAAAAGTTCTCCACCGTCACGAATCGTCATAACACCGGAAACGTTTGCGTCCGCCATGTTCATTTCCTTAAGCGCATCGGAATAATCATTTTCTGTTTTTATTGTCAGCATTTTTTACCTCCATAAGTTTTTTTATCTCAGCATCGGTTAAGTGACGCCATTTTCCCAAGGGCAGATTGCCAAGTCCAATACCCCCGACTGACAGTCGTTTAAGCTTGAAAACCCGATGTCCGATTCCTTCGCACATTTTTCTTATTTGGCGGTTGCGTCCTTCGTGAACAGTGATTCTAAGCAAACTGTTGTTTGCTTTGTGTGAGAGTACCTCCACCTTGGCGGGTGCCGTTTTTATACCATCAATGTAAATTCCGCGTTCAAGCTTTTGCACTTCTTCGTGAAGTACAGTTCCGTATACGGATGCTTCATAAACCTTGTCGCATCTTTTGCCCGGGTGAGTTATTTTATAAGTGAAATCTCCGTCGTTCGAGAGAAACAGAAGCCCGCTTGTATCGCGATCAAGACGTCCTACGGGATATATGCGCTCCTTTATATCGCCAACCAGCTCCATAACAGTCTTTTCGGCGTGCTCATCCTTTACGGTAGTAACATATCCTTCGGGCTTATTCATCAAAATATATACCTTTTTGACCTCTGCGGATATGGGCTTGCCGTCGACACACACCGAGGCACCTTCCGTTATTTTGGTGCCCAACTGTGTAACCACGTGTCCGTCCACCGTCACTCTGCCGTCGGTTATTAAATTTTCTGCCGCTCTGCGCGATGCTACATTGCACATGGCAAGATATTTTTGCAGACGTATGCTTTCCATGCCAAACCTCCATATTAATTGTTTACATATATCTTATATTATATTTTAAATCCGCCGATATTTCAATACCAAAATCTCAGTATTGGATAAAAAACAAAAATTTTTTTGACCAAAAGCGGATTTCGGCGGATATTGACCGCTGCAGCAAAAAACATGCGGGATTTTAACTCTGCAACAATGCAAAAACCGAGGACATATGTAATATTAGCTTTCAAAAAAGTGACGACAAAAAATAAACCCACAAATCCTTGAAAGATACAAACAAACGATCAAAAGGGCAAGTACAAAATAAAGTCACAGTTGTTTTATGACAGCTGTGACTTTGTTATTCTTATAATTACTGTTTACATTTTGGAGCCCTTACTTCCGCCAAATTTCATGCCTTCAAGGACATTGGTATCAAAGGCATAGGAAATTTCGGACTGCTGACGTGCCCTTTTTAATGCGGCATCAATCATTTCATCCAAAAGGTCTGTATATTTCACGCCGAGCGGTTCCCACAAATAAAACGAAAGTGAACCCGGTATGGTGTTTATTTCATTCAGGAATATTTCCCCGCTTTTGGTATCTATCATAAAGTCTATGCGCACAACACCGTTGCAGTTAAGGCATTTAAACGCCTTTACCGCAAGAGAGCGAATAGTATCACGCTGTTCGTCGGAAATATCGGCAGGTATCTTTCTGGTAAGACTTGCCATACCTTTTGAACCGCCTTTTTTGCCACGGAGGTATTTTTCCTGATAGCTCAAAATTTTATCGGAGCTTATAGGCTCCTCGCACTCGCTGGCTTTGGCATCATCGCAATCACCGAGAACCGAGCAATTTATCTCCTTGAGATTCTCTACGGCTCTTTCAGCAAGTATTTTATCGGCGAAGTTAAAGGCATTTTCCAGAGCATCCATAAGCTCGCTGCGGTTTTCCGCTTTTTTGATTCCGACACTTGAGCCTAAATTTACCGGTTTTATAATTACCGGATAATGAATATCATTTTCTATAATATCAGCAATCCCCTCGGGCGAAGCCTCAAATTCCTTTGTGCTGAAGCATTTGCAGTCAAGCACCGGAATATCGTTGTATTTAAACAAGGTCTTCATGATATACTTATCCATTCCCACTGCGGATGCGGTAACATCGCAGCCGACAAGCGGCAAATTCATCATTTTTAAATAGCCGTGCAGGGTTCCGTCCTCGCAGTTGGTTCCGTGAACTATCGGAAATGCCAGGTCAATATTGCTTACAATCGGATTTTTAAACAGGCGCTTATGACATTCCACGAGCATGGTCTTTCCGCCTTCGGTAACGAAGGTAACCCTTTTGCTCTTTTTCAGCAAATCGTTAAGCTTGGTGTATTCCTCGATTTTAGCTATCGAATCACCGGTGTACATTTCATTATTTTTTGTGATATACACGGGAACCACATCGTATTTTTCCTTATTTATGCTTTGAATCGCCTGGATAGCGGAAATAATGGATATTTCATGTTCTACACTTTTTCCGCCGAACAGAACTGCCAGTTTAATTTTCATCTTTATCCTCTCCTATCAATAATTGTCCGGAAGGTCATTTTCCAGCAAAATAATTTTTCTGATACCATGTGAATTAATTGCATAAGCATAATTCAGAGCATCATTAAGATTTGATGCCACATAGATTTTATCGGGCGGATATCCTGCTTCCTCCAGACCTGTTTTTATACTTTCCGTCTGTTTTCTTCCAACAAGTATCGCATAATCGCAAACCCTAGCCGCATTTTTACCAAACTCACGGTTAAGCTCATCCTGTCTTTCGCCAAGCTCAACCATTCCCGGAGTCAGAAGTATCTTAACACCGTCGAAGCAATTAAGTGTTTCAAGAGCAGCTTTGGTTCCGCTGGGATTTGCGTTATACGCATCATCTATGATTATATTGTTTCCGCGGTTTACAAGTTCCAGGCGGTGAGGTACGGATTTAAGCTTGCGCACCTGTGCTTTAAGTAAATTAAAGTCAATTCCCAGAGAATGTGCAACGGCAATCGCGCCCGTAATATTCAAGACATTGTGTGTGCCTATTAGCTTGGTGGTAAATTCTCCCACAGTGCCGTCCGGCGCAGTTACGGTAAAGACAGTACCTCTTTCACCAACACTTTCAACAGTGGCGTTATACGCACCTGTCCCATTCACCGAATAACCGATATGCTTTCTGTCACCTTTGTGAGAGTTTATGTTTTCATCATTTACATTTAAAAACAGATTTCCGTTTTCGGGAAGCGCATCGGCAAGCTCAAACTTTGTGTTTTTAATATTATCAAGTGTTTTGAAGGTTTCAAGATGCTGAGGACCCACGGAGGTTATTATTCCGTGTGTTGGATGCACAATATCACATATTTCTTTGATTTCTCCCACCCTTTTCGCACCCATTTCGCACACGAAAATCTCATGCAGAGCGTTAAGCTTTCCCCGAATGGTTTTAACTATACCCATAGGCGTATTAAAGCTTTCCGGAGTCATTAACACATTGTATTTCGCTTTGAGCAAAGTGGTAAGGAAATATTTAAGGCTTGTTTTTCCGTAGCTTCCGGTTATTCCTATAACAACGGCATTGGAAGCTTCTAGCATTTTTTTCGCATCGTTTACATAATAAACATTTATCGACTTTTCAATCGGCATATTAATCACATTAGCCGCTATCACCATAACAGGTGAAATTAAAAACAAGCTTGAAGCGGCAAGCAAGCTGTAATCAAGCAAAGCTCCCGCCGCAATAACAGCAAGGCTCAGCACGGCACATGTGGCAAGCAGTCGCTTTACACGCATAGTATACACAAGCGGCTTTTTCGCTTTCTGCGGCTTTGACAGCAATGCACCGAAAAGCATCATGATAACAAAGATGATATTTCCGAATACATTTGTAAGAAATGATGCAGCGATTCCAAGCGCTCCGAGCAAAATAGCCGGCATAAGCTTAGACACATTTTGAGTCATCCACTTACCTTGAATTTTCGCGCGGTAGGAATTTAACTGAAAAAAGTGCGTAAACCTTATAATTGACACTGCCGAAGCGGCAAGTGCGAATAATATGCATATAATGCAAAGCAATGTTTCCATTCTGATATACCTCTTAATCTTTAATATTCATAAATGATGCGAGAACCCTCAAAAACGCACCGCGGCAGTCAAGAAACGAGTAATGACCGCAGTTTTCAAAAACGACCTTGCCCGCGTCGGGCATTAGCTTCTCCATAAGCTCTGCATCGCTTACCGGCGTGGCGGTATCGTCTTTTCCCCATATGAGCAATGTCGGCGGGGTAACCCTCTCAAACAGGTGTGTCAAGTCCTCATTTACGACCTTCACAAGTGTCTGGCGCATTATCGGTGATGCGGCATTGTAATCTGCCGAACCGCTTTTTGCTCTCAAATTTTCCAATGCATTGGGGAACATTAACCTGACCGGTTTAAGGCTGAGTATCTTTTTGCCAAGCTTGAACATTCTGATTTTGTTTTTTTGCTTAAACGTCTTTTTAGGCTTTACACCCGCACTGTCGACAAGGATAATTTTGGTTATCTCAAAAGGAAGCCGACTCTTTTCAAACATTTTTATTATTACGCGGCCACCAAACGAATGACCCAAAAAGGTTGCCTTTTTAACATCAAATTTCTTAAGAAAATCAATCACAAAATCCACATAATCATCCACACACCACGGCGAATTCGGTTCGTCGCTTTCGCCAAATCCCGGCATGTCAAGTGCTATTACGCGGTATTGCGACGATAAAAGTGTAATAATATCACTGAAAAGCTTGATGTTAGCTCCCCAGCCGTGAAGCAAAACGACCGTTTCGCCGTTTCCTTCGCATGTATAGTTTATATTAAGATTATTTACCGTAATATTCAACTTCAATCGCATCCCATATATATAATATACTGCTATCCTAAAACAGTATACCACAAATTGCTATGCATTTGCAACAATTAATGCATAAAAATTTTATCTGAATTGTAGGTTTGTCAATGATGTGTTACACATTTCAGAAAATTTCTCCATAGCGA
>CAYRGA010000087.1:0-7588 GCA_964423705.1 uncultured Oscillospiraceae bacterium | reverse complement strand
TGACGAAGTGGGCTTATTTAAAATATTTTAAATTTGATATGGTAATTTTACAATAAGTGTGATAAAATATACTTGTATGTGTTATGAATAATAAAAAGCCGATGATTTATAAAAACACGGAGTGAGTTAGATTTTGAAAATTAAAGGATGAAAATAATGGCTGATATCGTGAAAAGAGAGATACAAAAAAATATTAATTTGTATTATATACATGATGCCAAGTATAAAACGGTATCCATGAGCCTTTTCCTGCATAGGAGGCTTGATAGAAGCGAGGCTACAAAAAACGCACTTTTGGCGAAGGTGCTCAGACGAGGTACGGAAAAATACCCCGCAATCAATAAATTAAACCAGTATGCCGAGGAACTTTACGGAACGCTGATAGATGTGAATATTACGAAAAAGGCATATGCACAGAGCATTGTCGCATCGGTGAACTATCTTGCAGAGGCATACCTTTCGGAGGATATATCGAGTAGGGCTGTTGAACTTATGCTGGATTTGATATTTAAACCATACGTTAAAGCCTACGCTTTCGACAGTGAAATCGTGTCCGGTGAAAAGCAAAATCTCCGCGATGATATCGAGAGCCTTGTAAACGATAAACGCTCATATGCGAATTTTCGTTGCATTGAGGAAATGTGTAAGGGTGAAGATACCGCGATTTTTGAGTTTGGATATCTTGACGATATTGATAATATCGATGAAAATAACCTGTACACACATTACCGTAATATTGCATTTTCAAGCCCGATTGATATATTTGCGGTAGGGGATATGGATATCGATAAAACAGAGAAGTATATAAAGGATTATTTGTCGGCATATAAATTTGATATTATGCCGATACCGCCGATTAAGAATACTCATAAAAAGGTTACCGACGTTAAGTACACCGAGGACAGCTTTGATGTGGCACAGGGCAAACTTGCCATAGGATTGCGTACCGGTATAAGCATCGAGGATGATTTGTATTATGCACTTTTGACGGCGAACAGTATTTTCGGCGGTGGAGCACATTCCAGACTGTTTAATACCGTACGTGAAAAAATGAGTCTTTGCTATTATGCCGGCTCAAAGCTTGATAAATTCCGTGCTATAATGCTTATAAGCTCAGGAATCGAATTTGAGAATTTTGATAAGGCGAAGGATGAAATATTAAGGCAGCTTAGGAATATCTCAGAGGGTGATTTCACCGACGAAGAATTTAATGTTTCAAAAAGCTATATCATTAACAGCTATATGTCGTATAAAGACAGCCCGTATCTTATGAAGGATTATTATTCGGGACATTGCTTTTCGGATAATCATGATACACTTGATGAAGCAATCGCCAAAGTGCGTGCGGTGACACGTGATGATGTTGTCAATGCTTTTTCGCATGTTGAACCTGATACGGTTTATTTTCTTAAGGGAAGGGAGTAACTTTTGTGAAATACATTAAAACAGAAAATAAAAAATTAAATGAAACAATGTATATCGGAGAGCACGAGTCCGGCCTGGGGGTTTTCGTCATACCGAAGCCCGGTTGCGTAAAGAAATATGCTACTTTTGCGGCTAAAATCGGCTCTGTGAATAATAAGTTCATCCCGCTCGGCGAGAGTGAGCCGTGCAGAGTTCCGGACGGCGTGGCACATTTTTTGGAGCATAAAATGTTTGAGCAGAGCGACGGAACAAATGCCTTTGATAATTTCGCAAAATACGGAGCGGATGCGAATGCCTTTACTTCGTTTACGTATACGTGCTATTTGTTTTCGTGTGCCGAGAATTTTAATGAAAGCTTTTCACACCTTTTGAATTATGTGCAGGACCCTTACTTTACAAAGGAAAATGTCGATAAGGAACAGGGGATTATTGCCCAGGAAATACGTATGTATGACGATGACGGGCAGTGGAAGGTCACCTTCAATCTCCTTAAAGCATTGTATCACAATAACCCCGTAAGGATTGATATAGCCGGTACCGTGGAAAGCATTTCCGAAATAGACAAGGATGTACTTTATAAATGCTATAATACCTACTACAATCCGTCAAATATGGTGGTGTGTGTTGTGGGTGATGTCGACGTGGATAAGGTTTTTGAGATAGTAGACAAATCCGTCCGTATGGACAGACCATCCGGAATGGTGGAAAGCCTGTATGATGCCGAGTCTAAAACCGTAAATCAGAAATATATTGAGGACAGAGCCAGCGTTGCCATGCCGATGTTTGAAATAGGCTTTAAGGATAATTACCTTAAGTCGGGCGACGAGCTTTTAAAGCGTGAAACGGCAGCTGAGCTTATAACCAGACTTCTTGCTGGAAGAAGCAGTGAATTTTTTACATCGCTTTATGAAGAAGGTTTGATAAATGATACCTTCGGAACTGAAAGCAGCGTTGAAAATCAATTTTCTTTCGTGAGCTTCGGCGGAGAAAGCGAAAATCCGCAATTGGTACAGAAAAAGCTTATGGAAACCATTTGCGAAAAGCATAAATCCGGATTTGATAAGGATGAATTTGCCCGCATAAAAAAAGCGTATTACGGTACGTATCTGCGCGGATTTAATGATGTTCAGACTATCGGCGGTATGGTCACTCGTTATATCCTCAGCGGTATAAATATTTTTAACTTTAATGAAATTTACGACAGTATAGATTTAGAATATATTACCGAAGTTTTTACTGAGATTTTTACAGAAGAAAATATGGCAATGAGTGTAGTTCTGCCATCTGAAAAATAAAGCTGAAGGGTGACTGATTTCTATGACTTCAAATTATATTTCGTTTTCGAATTTGGGTATATTGCTGCACGTCGACAGCGTGGCATTCACGATAGGCTCAAAGGAAATTTATTGGTACGGCATAATAATCGGTATAGGTTTTTTTGCGGCGATAATAGCTGCAGTGCTTTTGGCGAAAAAATACGGTGTTTCGTCCGATACCATTTATGATATTGCACTTTTCGGAGCACCCAGTGCCATAGTGTGTGCGCGTATATATTACGTGGCATTTAACTGGAGCAGTTATGTCGATGATTTATCGGAAGTTTATAAAATTTGGCATGGCGGCATCGCCATATACGGGGCGATAATCGGTGCTCTTATTTCCACGGTTATATACTGCCGCATAAAAAAACAGAGTTTGCCGCTGATTTGTGATATAGGTGCTGTGGGACTTTTGATAGGTCAGATATTCGGAAGATGGGGCAATTTCTTTAATCAGGAGGCTTTCGGAACGAATACCGATTCGCTTTTTGCAATGAGCGGAAATGTAATCAAGGAGAAACTCACCGAAATGGCGGCAGAGGGTGTGAAGGTCAGTGCCGATATGGGTGTTCATCCCACTTTTTTGTATGAATCGGCGTGGAATGTTCTTGTTTTGGTTGTCGTGCTGATTCTGTTTAAAAGAAGACACTTTGACGGTCAGGCATTTTTGACGTATATTGCATTGTATGGTCTGGGTAGATTCTTTATCGAGGGACTTAGGACGGATAGCCTGTATTTTATGAACATCCGAGTGTCACAGCTCGTCGCTGCAGTGACATTTATTGTGGCAACATTCACCATTATTTATGCTATAGCCAATAAAAAGGGGACACTCACTCAGCCGAAATCGGAAAGCACTGCATTCGATTCGGAAACTTGATAACCACTTAATTAATCTGATTAAAATACGGCAGACGAGCAATAAGTGTAATATTTTTAGCTGAAAAACACGGGATTATATGTAAATATATAATTCCGTGTTTTTTTGTATTTAGCGAAAAAAACAAACAGCCACATGTATGTAGCTGTTTGTAACAGTAGATTGCCGGCATGCTATTAATGCCTGTTATGTCTTTTTTGTTCATTGTGATTAGAACTTAAATTCACCTGAGGTTGATAACGGCTTCATTTCAGATGGAGAAGTCCAGAACATCAGCTTAACTGTATAACTGTTTGAATCGTCCGGAGAGAACGTTATACCATCTATAATTCCCGTGTTGTCGCCGTTGTTTAAAGTGATTTTATCGCATAGTTTTATAAATATCATCTTACCTTTATCATTTGTAACGGAAATATATGAACAAGAACAGAAACAACTCATCAAAGATACCGAAACGCTTGAAATCGAATTAAATCAAGAGTCCGAGCAGGTTGACAAAGTAGAGTATTTTCTAAACATAGTTCGTCAATATAACGAAATAAAGGAACTTTCCGCAAGATTGGTAAACGACTTGATTGGTAAAATCAAAGTTCACGCAGTAGATAAGTCAAGCGGTCAAAGAGTACAACAAATCGATATTTACTATACCGCAGTCGGTCTTATTGATGTGACAAAGCATACAAAAGAATTAGCTATCTAAATTTTTTATTCAATAAACAATGATGCGATACAACGAGCAAAGCCCATTGTATCGCCATTTTCTAAAACTTCTTTATTCTCATTTAACAGAAGTCGACGCATATAATTTTCTTTATTTATAGTATTTCATCAAATTCTCAATTTATTCAGCAATTCCTCAAAGCAGGGTGGGGGATTAACGCTAAAAGTCATTTGTTTTCCGTTAATTGGATGATTAAAGGTTATGCTTTGAGCATGAAGAGCCTGTCCGCTGAGGTTATAAGGATTTTTACGTGCATACAACGGGTCACCGAGAATCGAATGACCTACATACTGCATATGAACTCTGATTTGATGAGTACGTCCCGTTTCAAGGTCACATTCAACCAAGGTGGCATTATTCAGGTATTCTGCAACTTGAAAATGTGTCACGGCGTTTTTGGAATTGGTCGGAGTAACAGCCATTTTAAGTCTTGATGAGGGATGCCGTCCGATAGGTGCATCTATAATGCCTTTTTTTGTTTTAAAAATTCCGTCGACAATGCATATGTAATGTCTGTGCGCGGTTTTATTTTTTATCTGTTCGCTGAGTGACAGATGTGCTTCATTGGTTTTTGCTACGAGTAGCAAGCCGGAGGTATCTTTGTCGATTCTGTGTACGATTCCCGGGCGCATAACGCCGTTTATACCGCTCAGACTGTCTTGGCAATGGTACATAAGAGCGTTTACGAGTGTTCCTTCGTAATTGCCCGGAGCAGGATGAACCACCATTCCTTGAGGTTTGTTTATAACCAGCATGCACTCATCTTCATATACGATGTCAAGCGGTATATTTTCGGCTTTGATGTCCGGCACCTCGGGGTCGGGTACACAAACAACGATTTTGTCATTTTCCTTAAGCTTGAAGCTGCTTTTTACAGTCTTGCCGTTGACGGTTACATTTCCGCTGTCTATGAGGTTTTGAAGTGCGGCGCGTGTAAGGGAATCTAATTTTATATATTTGTCTATTCTTATATTACTTTGGTTTGCGGTCAATTCATATTTTGTCATTTTTATCTTCCTTTTCGGGTTCTTTGTATATAAACATAACGTATACGCAAAAGAGCACTGCGCCGATTACCACACAGCAATCCGCGAAGTTAAACACGGGGTAATTAATAAATGTGACTTCAAACATGTCAACCACATATCCCAAAAACACCCTGTCAATGAGGTTTCCCACGGCACCCGAAAGTATTAAGGTGAGAGATAAATTAAACAGCTTGCTCTCGTTTTTTTTGAAAAACAGAAAATATGCCATAACTGCGCTCAGCACTATCGTAAGCGTGATAAAAAACCAGCGTGAATTCTGCATTATTCCGAAAGCGGCACCGCGGTTTTCGACATAGGTTAAGCTCAATATATTTTTAATTATTTCCATGCTGCCGACAGGCTTTATAAATTTAACGGTTAAAAACTTTATCAATTGGTCTGCGGCTGTGAGTAAAATCAATGAAATTAATATCAGCATACAAAAGCCTCCGATTTAATGAATAAAGGGTGCAGTGTGTGCACCCCTTGTTATTATTTGTTTAATTCCGCTTTTACGGTTTCGATTGCCTTAGCTACAGCATCCTGAGAAGCGATTTCTATCGAATCTCCGCCTTTTCTGAGCTTATATTCCACTACATCATCACCGGCTTTTTTTCCGACGGTAATTCTTATCGGAATGCCTATAAGTTCGGCATCTTTGAATTTAACACCGGCTCTTTCGTTTCTGTCGTCTATGATGGTTTCGATGCCTGCATCGTTAAGCTGCTTGTAAATTTTTTCGGCAAGCTCACTTTGAACCTCGTCCTTAGAATTTACAGGTACCACAATTACGTGATATGGAGCGACGCTCATAGGCCATACAATGCCATTTTCGTCGGAGTGTTGCTCTATAATTGCGGCGATACATCTGCTGACACCGATTCCGTAGCAACCCATTATCGGAATTTGTTCTTTGCCGTTTTCGTCAAGGAAGGTACACTCTAGAGCTTTGGAATATTTGGTTCCGAGCTTGAATATGTGACCGACTTCTATTCCGCGGCAGGTTTTGATTTTCTCATCCTTGCAGGAGGGGCATACATCGCCTTCCTCTATGCAACGGAAATCACCTATAACGGTGGCTTCAAAATCTCTGCCGATATTTACATTTTCGAGGTGATAGTCGCTTTCGTTTGCACCCACAATCATATTTTTCATGAGAGCAACCTCGCTGTCGACATATATGTCTATATCAAGACCTACAGGACCTGCAAAGCCGGGTTTTGCATGAGTTACCTCGGTGAGTTCGTCATGCGGAGCGAGGTCAAATTCCACGGCACCGCCAAGCTTGTTTACTACTTTGGTTTCGTTGACCTCTCGGTCACCTCTTACCATTACGGCGATAAGCTTGCCGTCTGCCTTGTATATTATGGTTTTGGCAAAATCCTTCGGAGTTCTCTTTAAGAAGGATGTGACTTCCTCTATGGTGCCGGCGTTCGGAGTGTATATTTTGTTCATTTCGCTGAATAATGCATCGCTTACGTTTTCCTCCGGCATGCATTGTGCTTTTTCTTCGTTTGCACAGTAGCCGCATTTCGGGCAATATGCGATGAGGTCTTCTCCGATGTCGGATTTAACCATAAATTCTTGAGAACCGCTTCCGCCCATAGCACCGCTGTCGGCATCGACTACAAGGTAATTGAGTTCCATTTTATCAAAAATCTCGCGATAAGCATTGTACATGTTTTTATATGATACGTCAAGACCCTGCTCGTCCTTGTCAAAGCTGTAGGCATCCTTCATTATAAATTCGCGGCTGCGTATGACGCCGAAACGCGGGCGTCTTTCGTCACGGTATTTGGTTTGAATTTGGTAAAGTGTCACCGGCAGCTGCTTGTAAGAGCGAATAGTGCTTTTTACAGTATCGGTGAAAATTTCTTCGTGTGTGGGTCCGAGGCAAAAATCACGTTCGCCGCGGTCTTTAAGTCTGAACATCTCAGGTCCGAAAACCTGCCATCTGCCGGAAACCTCATATATTTCCTTCGGCAAAAGTGCGGACATTAGAAGCTCCTGAGCATCGTGCCTGTCCATGCCTTCACGGATAATGTTTTCTGTTTTTTTCAATGCTTTGAGTCCCAACGGAAGGTATGAATATACACCGGATGCCAGCTTTCTTATAAGCCCTGCACGGAGCATGAGCTGATGACTGGGAATTTCCGCTTCATTCGGAACCTCTCTCAGTGTGGGAAGAAGATATTTGGATAATCTCATTATATAT
>CAYRGA010000086.1:0-7649 GCA_964423705.1 uncultured Oscillospiraceae bacterium | reverse complement strand
AATTAATTATAGCTTCGTTGAACTCATCACCCGCAACACGCAGTGACTTGCTTGTGACAATGCCGCCGAGTGAAATAACAGCCACTTCGCTTGTACCGCCACCAATATCACAAATCATACTGCCGGTCGCATCCTCAACGGGAAGTCCTGCGCCGATTGCCGCTGCCATCGGTTCTTCTATAAGATATGCCTCATGTGCACCTGCCTGTACGGTAGCTTCTTCAACTGCCATTTTCTCAACCTCGGTAACTCCCGAAGGCACACATATAACGACACGCGGCTTATGCCACCCGCTTTTTGCGCAAGCCTTATTCATAAAGTATTTAAGCATTATCTGTGTAACGTCAAAATCCGCTATTACACCGTCTTTAAGAGGTCTTATGGTTATGATGTTCTCAGGGGTCTTTCCAAGCATTTCTTTGGCATCTTCACCGACAGCCTTGACTTCACCGGTGTCCTTGTCGATGGCAACAACGCTGGGTTCATCTATCACAATACCCTTAGATTTAAGATACACCAAAGTGTTTGCCGTTCCCAAATCAATTCCTATATCTTTTTTTGACATCAGAATAACTCCTCTCCAAATTCATTTACAATCAGCGTATACAGCTTGCACAGCGGCAGCCCGACAATATTGTAATAATCCCCTTCTATTCTGTCCGAGAAAACAGCCGCAAATTCCTGTATGCCATATGCACCCGCTTTATCCGTAGGGTTATATTTTTTTACATAATTTTCGATTTCCCTGTCCGTAAGCTTTCTGAAACTGACATTCGTCCTTTCATATTGAGCAACGATTTTCATTGTATCGGTATCAAGCACAGCGATACCGGTATACACGCTGTGAACACTATCTGAGAGTGACTTAAGCATTTCACAAGCGTTCTGCTCATCCGAAGGCTTTCCCAATATTGAGCCGTTATGATAAACTACCGTATCTGCGCCGATTACCAAAGCATGTTTACCGGCTTTTTTTGCAGCGGAATTTGCTTTAAGTATTGCCAGTTCCTTTACATAAAGCTCCGGCGGCAGCTCCTTTGAAATATTGCTTTCGTCGGTATCTGTCAGCAAAACACTGAATTTTAATCCGATGCTTTTCAGCAGCTCTTTCCTTCTGGGCGACCCGGATGCCAATACTATTTTCTTCATTAAAATTCACCTGTCGAACCGAATCCGCCGCTTCCTCTTTCGGTAGCTTCAAGCTCATCGGTCACATTAAAATTAACCTGACAAACAGGCATAATCACCATCTGCGCTATTCTCTCACCGGGTTCGAGAGTATAGCTTTCCTGACTTAAATTTATAATGCCAACCTTTATTTCACCTGTGTAATCGCTGTCGACAACTCCCACACAGTTCGATAATGTAATACCCTTTTTCGTAGCCAAGCCGCTTCTGGCAAATATAAATGCACCGTACTCGGAGCTCGGAAGCTTTATGGCAATGCCTGTCGGTATGAGCATACGTTCAAGCGGCTTTAGCTCAATAGGACTGTCTATGCATGCCGTCAAGTCCATTCCAGCTGAGCCGTCTGTTGCATAAAAAGGCAAGCGCTTCTCCTTATTATTATCCAAAAGCTTAATTTTTACATCTAATTTTTCCATATTTCTTCCCTCTCTATACACCGCGGTAATAATGACCTCTGGTAAAGTCAGCGGCGGTTTTTCGTTTGTTTTTATAAGCATCAAAAATTTCCTTGACTTGTTTATCTGTTTCGGTTGTAAATATAAAACGATAGCCGAAAGTTCCGTCGGCAGGAATTTCATCGAGCTTATCTGCCATATAAACGGGTTTGCTGTTATAAATGGTATTTGTACATTCGCCCTTGTTTGTAAACAGCGGAAATTTCTCGGCTTTTCTATCCTTAAGATAATACGTTTCACCGGTGCATGCGCATTTGCCATTTATCGACTTTACAATGCAATTCTGAACCGTCATCAATGGCGTTCTGCCATATACGATGTATTCCTTCGGAAGATATGAATCCATCTTCCGTATCTGATTCAGATTAAGCTCAGGTGATATACATACACCTGCGGCACCAAGCTGTTTTAAAACACGCATTGAAAGCGAATTGAAAACATTTAAGCTGTAATTTGCGATAATATTTCTGCCATGAAATTCGGCAAACTGCGATAAATTCGAAACATATATTTCATCTGCGCCAATATTGTGAACAGTATTTTTGCGTTCGATAATCGGCAACAGCACCGATATTTTTTTCGGATATTTATCAAAAAAAGTTCGATTTTTATCGTAAAGTTCATAGGAAACTATCACCTTATCAAAGCCGCACCTTAAGGCACCGAGTGCCTGCTCGGTATTTCTTACCTCAGCTTTATAAAGGACTTGACGAATATCGCCCTTCTGTTTATCAAATTTAAAATCTGTTTCAGAGGCTTTACGGTTTACTTCGCATATTTTTGTTTCAAGCATTGCCAAAGCCTTTCGTCTGACATCGTTAAGCTCTTTTATGGGGATTGTTATCCCGTCATCAATATTGATACTTAGTTTTTCGATTGCAAACGGAGTATTTCCCGTCTTATTCATCTGCTCGGCAGTGCGCTCGGCAGTGAGAGGCTTATTAACGGCTTTTTCAGAGCAGACAGCTCCGACTGCTTCACAGATATAATCACCTGATTTAACTTTTATATGAATAGGCTTGCTGTATTCAAGTCTGACATCCGCGGAAATTTTAACTTTCCTCGGCTGTTTTTCGGTAAGCACTTTTGCATACTGTGCCACATCGGAATCAATATTTTTATAGACATTGTCGTTGCTTTTATCATAATTAAGCATGTTTCTGCCGGTACAGTCTTCAAAATAGCCCTTTGTAAAGCCGCTGCGGCTGAATATTTTGGTCAACTTCCTCATATCTTCGGAAGAAACCACGCCGCCGTTTCGGTATTTATCATACATAGATGTTACCAGTGCCACATATTCAGCGCCCTTCATTCTCCCCTCTATTTTAAGCGAAGCTACCGAGCATTTATAAAGCTTGTCCATATCGTCAATAAGACATAAATCCTTTAAACTCATAGGATATTTAACTGAATGTGAAACAGGCATGCGCTTGCTGTCCAAAAGTGTATACGGAAGTCGGCATGGTTGTGCGCAGGCACCTCGGTTACCGCTACGGCAACCCAAAAAGCTGCTCATCAAACACTGACCGCTGTAGCTCATACAAAGTGCACCATGTACAAACACTTCAAGCTCAATATCACATTTGCTATGTATGTGTGCAATTTCGTCAAACGACAGTTCGCGTGAAAGCACAACACGTGAAAAGCCTAGTTTTTTTGCCGTTTTGACACCGGAGAGATTGTGTAGCGTCATTTGTGTGCTGGCATGTACTTCAAAGTCAGGAAAATATTTTTTTATAATATACAACAACCCCAAATCCTGTATAATAAGCGCATCTGTACCGCAATTATACAAAAATCCGATGTAATCGAAAACTTCATTGAGTTCAAAATCATTAATTAGAATATTTACCGCAACATACACCTTTTTACCGTAAATATGAGCATACCTTACCCCTTCAATGATTTCATCGTTCGTAAAATTGTGTGCATTTTTTCTTGCACTGAAGCTTGTACCGCCGATATATACAGCATCTGCGCCGTTTGCAATCGCTGTTTTCAATATCTGCAGGCTTCCCGCCGGAGCTAAAATCTCAAAGCTATTCTCAGTCATTTTTTACCCTTTCGGATTTATTGTTTTTCATATCATATATTTCACTTTTAAGGTAGCTGTTTTCTTTATTTAAAACCGCAATGGTTTTTTCAAGCTTTGCAAGCTTACTTTTCAGTTCTTCCGCATCTCCGCCGTATGCATTTAATTTCTCCTCGGCTTTATAATAGTCGTCGCACATATTAACCGCACACAGTACGGCGGTCCTGAGCGGAGTAAGAGCCGATCCGCTCGATATAGCAAGCATACGGTCATTTACAGCCGAGCAAACCTTTTTTATATATTCTTCGCTTTCGGTTCCGACAATTGTATAATCGCTGCCGAATATTCTCGCGGTTACAACATTCTTTTTATCCATTATATAATCCCTCCGAAACAGAAAAGATGCAATATACAAATATTATACATCAAAAATGCATAATTGAACAGTATTTTTTTAAAGTTTTTTTAATTTGTGTAATATTGCACGATAATATCCGGCAATATTACACATCCAGCATAGCTTTTGAAAAATCTTGCGCATTGAAATTTTGAAGGTCATCCACGCCCTCACCGACTCCGACGAGTTTTACCGGTATCGAATGCTCATGAGCTATCGCCAGTACAATGCCGCCCTTTGCACTTCCGTCGAGCTTTGTAAGTATAATCCCCGAAATCGGTGCGCTTTCGCTGAAAAGCTGTGCTTGATTAACGGCATTCTGTCCGGTCGTGGCATCAAGGACAAGCAAAATTTCTCTGGAGCTTCCGGGAAGCTCACGGTCAATTATTCTAAATATCTTGTTTAACTCGTCCATGAGATTTTTCTTATTATGCAATCGTCCTGCCGTATCTATAATGATAACATCCGAATTGCGCGATTTTGCGGCAGATATTGTATCAAACACTACAGATGCGGGGTCTGAACCTTCCGTGTGCTTTACTATATCCGCACCGGTGCGCTGTGCCCAAATGTCAAGCTGGTCAATCGCCGCCGCTCTGAAGGTATCCGCAGCACCGAGAATCACTTTTTTTCCGTCGGATATATATTTTGCCGCTATTTTCCCTATAGATGTGGTTTTGCCGACACCGTTTACTCCTATCACCATAATTACCGACGGTTTTGTTTCCAGGTTTATTTCATTATCGCTTTCGCACAGAATCTCAGCCATTATGTCTGCTATTTCGGCTTTAACGGGTTCGCTGTCGATAATTTTCTTTTCTTTTACCCTTTTACGCAGGCAATCAATTATATAGGTTGAGGTTTCCACACCGACATCAGCCATGATTAACGCTTCCTCTAGTTCTTCAAAAAGCTCCTCATCGACTTTTTTGAACACCTTTAAAACATTGTCAACCTTATCGTTGAGAGCATCTCTGGTTTTTGCAAGTCCGTCTTTGAGCTTTGAAAAAAAGCCTTTTTTCTTTTCGGATGTATTATCTGAATTACCAAACATTTATTTATAATCCTCCAAATCTTCAAATTTAAGCTTAAGCAGCTTTGACACGCCTTTCTCCTGCATGGTTATACCGTACATAATGTCAGCCGCCTCCATGGTTCCGCGTCTGTGAGTTACAACTATAAACTGCGTTTTTTCGGAATAGTTTTTAACATAGTCCGCAAATCTGTACACGTTGTTATCGTCAAGTGCGGCTTCGACCTCATCCAGTATGCAGAAAGGTGTCGGCCGAACCTCCAAAACGGAAAACAGAAGTGCGATAGCCGAAAGTGCTTTTTCTCCTCCGGAAAGAGCCATCATATTTTGCAGCTTTTTACCCGGAGGCTGTACCTCTATCTCAATTCCGCTTTCAAGAACGTTATCAGGTTCGGTAAGTGTAAGCCTACCCATACCGCCGCCGAAAAGCTCGTGAAAAACACTGTTGAATTTGTTTTGTATAATCTCAAAGCTCTTTTCAAACTGTTCCACCATGATATGCTGCATTTCTTCGATTATATCTTCAAGCTTTTTCTTAGTTACATCCAAATCGTTTTTCTGTGCAGACATAAAATCAAATTTTTCTTTTACCTCTTTGTATTCCTCAATGGCATCGATATTTATATTACCCAATGCTTTGATTTGCGAACGTAGTGAGCTAGCTTGCTTTTGACCGTCATTCATATCAAAATCGTATTTTTTATATTCCAGAGCGGTATTATAAGTAAGCTCATATTCATCCCACAGCTTATTTATCATAGCTTCGCAGTCTGCTTCAAATTTTGAGTTTTTAGCTTCCAATTTTGCCGTTTCGTGCTGCAAAAGATATATTGTTTCGTTTTGTTCTTTAAGGGATTTTTGAATATTTTTTAATTTTTCGGTATCCTGCTCGTAACCGCTTTGAGTTTCCGTCACTTGCTCGGAAAGCTTCTGCATTACATCACAATGGGTTTGTATCTGCTCCTCCAATTCGGCAATTTCACTTTTAAGCCTATCGTTGTGCTCTTGTATATTCTTTATATCATTATGCTTTGCTGCAAGCTCCATCTTAAGGGCATTTTTATTTGCATTCAGCGAATAGATATCTGAGCGTGCGGCTTCAATATCCTTTTCACCGGTACTGAAGCTAATCTTATCATCCAGTATTTTCTTTCCTATTTCTTCCTTTTTTTCGGATAAAATATCATACTCTCCCTGCATGCTTTCAGCGTGCGCCCTTGCCTCTTTAATCATGCGTTCGCTTTCAAGTATCTTATCCTTATATGCACTCGTCTGACCTTCAATATCGGATATGTTTTTTACCAGTTTTCCGTTTTCGGTTGTAATAACATTGACAGAGTGCTCCAGTTCGCGCAGAATACGATTTATATTATTGCGTTCGGATTCGTATTTTACGGCAGAATGACTGCATTGTGCCAGAGCTGTTTCAAGCTCCTGCTTTTTATCTGCCATGCCGTTTATACGCTGCTTGAGCTTGGCAATGGTACTGTCGTTTTTATCGACCGTTTTTTGCAAATCGTTTATTTCTTTTTCCAGCTTCTCAATTTCCTTTGAGCGGCTGAGAAGACTTTGATTTTTATTAAAGCTTCCGCCCGTTATCGCACCACCGGCGTTGATAAGCTGACCATCGAGTGTTACTATTTTAAAGCGGTACTTATTTTTTTTCGCAATATTAACAGCGTTGTCAATGTTATCGACGACTATAACTCTGCCGAGAAGGCTCTTAAATACATCTTTGTATTTTTCATCGTAGCTTATAAGTTCACTTGCAATGCCGACATACCCCTTGTCATTAAGCGGAGGATTATTGATAAGTTCCCCCTTCACTGAGCTGAGAGGCAAAAATGTAGCTCGTCCGCCCCTTATTCGGCTAAGGTGTGCAATACATGCCTTAGCGCAGTTTTCATCGGCGACAACAATATTTTGAACCATGTTTCCGAGTGCGATTTCAATAGCAGTCACGTATTCATCGTCAATTTCAATCAATTTTGAAACAAGACCGTGTACACCGTTTATGTTAGCGGAAAGAACGTTTTTAACACCCTTGGAATATCCGTCAAGTCCTTTTTCCAAATCCTTCAAAAGGTGTGCACGCGAGCTTTTATCATTGAGCATGCTAACTTTTGTATTTTGGATTTCCTTGGCATCTGAAAGCTCCTTTGACACTGCGAAATACTCATCTTTTAGCACAAGCATTTCTTTATTGCAGCTTGCTTTTTTTTCTTCGTTTTCTTTTATACGCTCTTCAATCGTTTTTAAAAGTGCGGAATTTTGCTTCTGTGCTTCTTTTTTCTCCTTAAGCTCGTCACCCAGTGCAGCCTTGCGGTCATCGAAATTCTTTATAAGCTCATTGAAACCGGAAAGCTTGGCTTTTATTACGGATATATCCTCCAGATATGACACTATGTCGTTTTTGTATTTTTCGATTTGTGCATTTTTTTCGTCCAATTCTTGTGCCAATCTGTGTTCATCTGCATCGGACATAGCAATTTTTTCTTTTAATTCCGCCGTTTAGGCTTGCGTTTCTTCTATTTTTCTTTCAAC
>CAYRGA010000085.1:0-7691 GCA_964423705.1 uncultured Oscillospiraceae bacterium | reverse complement strand
TTATTATTATGATAAATAGTTGCCATGTGTTTTATTGCTTTAAATTTGCGTTGTTTGTATTTTGCAAATTGCGTTAATACAAAGCTTAAAGCCTTTTTTGGAGCATTGCACACGGACAAAGAAATTTATGGAGGTACATATTTATGAAATCACTTAAGCGTGTCACAGCATTGGCACTCACATTTGCGATGATTGTTGCATCATTATTCTCTATGTGTGCATTTGCTGACACAACACTCACCGACGTTGCTGATGATAACCCGAACAGCGCTGCAATACGCTCACTTGTGGCAAAAGGCGTTATCACAGGCTACGAGGACGGAACATTCAAACCGGACAATACCATCACCAGAGCAGAATTTGCCACAATTCTTGCGAGAGCTACCGCAGGCAATGTAACTCTCACAGCTACAACAGCGAAATTCCCCGATGTGGCACTTGATTACTGGGCAAACAAATATATTGCATATGCAGTAAACACCGGCGCCGTAAACGGCTATGAAGACGGTACTTTCAGACCTGAAAATCCCGTTTCGTACGGCGAAGCTGTTAAGATGCTCGTTTGTGCACTCGGATATGCGAAAATTGTTCCCGTTACAGAACCTTGGTATAGCGGATATATCACTGTAGCAGGTCAGATAGGTCTTACAAAGAATGCCGGCGGTACAGGCGATGCTCCCGCATCCCGCGGTATAATTGCTCAGCTCGTATATGATATGGGCAGCTGCAAAAAACTCGTACAGACAGGTACTGATTCTTCGGGTAAGCCTACCTATTCAACAAAAAATGACAGCGATGAATATGAAGTTGACAGCGGAGTTGTAACAGCAGTATTCGAAGACAGTCTCACCGGTGAAAACTTCGGACTCAATAAGCAGCAAATAATGCTTAACACCACTGTATATAATATTGGTGACTTGAATATTGATGATTTTTATCGATATCTCGGAAAGAAAATCGATATCGAATACGAGGAAGGCGCTAAGAACGTCATTATTGATTTTGAAGAAGCAGGCAATACAACCGTTACAATTACAGATACTATGATTGAAGAAGTATCAGGCAGAAGCATTGAATACTACGAAAATGACAACGATAAGAAGTCAAAAACAATTAAGCTTTCGGACAAGCTTAACGTAGTTTATAACGGCAAAGGCGTACCGCTTGCAAAAATCGACGATGCCTTCATCGAAAAGTATCTTGATGTAAGTACAGGCGAAATCACATTTATAAACAACAGTGGCGGTTCTTCATACGATGTCGCATTTGTAACAAGCTATGATACTTACTATGTTTCAGGTACTACAACAACTGACGATAGTATAAAGATTATTGACAGCTATGCAAATAAAGACATTACTCTCACAAAAAATGACTGTGCATTCTACAGAGTATCCTCTTCCGGCGGAAGCAAGACGGAGGCTACTGTAAGTGCTATTGTTAAGAATACTGTTGTAAGCATTGCCGCACCGTACGGTTCTACAGAAAACACTGAAGTAATCGTATCTACAGTAAAGCTTAGCGGTAAAAAAGTTACAGCGACAAAGCGTGACACCATAGAAATTTCCGGTACAACATACGATTTTTCGGATTATTATGATGATTTACTTAATGCTGATTCTGACAAGTACGGTGTTTCTCTCGGTGACACGGCAACTTTCTACTTAGACTATAAGGATCGCATTGTATACGTTTCAAAATCAGAAACCACAGATCCGTATGCATATCTCATAAGCATCGACACAGGTTCGGGATTGAACAGCGATTGCAGAGTTAAACTTATGAATGCATCAGGTACAACCTCATCGAACTACTACTTAAATGATAAAGTTAAAATAAACGGTACCTCCTATTCACGCTCTGAGGCAGTTACAAAGCTTATGGAAAGTGCCAAGATAATTAACGACGTTAAAATAGATAAGGTAACCGAAAATGCGGAGTATGCTCAGCTCATTAAGTATCAGACAACTACCTCGGACGGCAAAACACGCCTAACCGATATCACAACCGTTGATACCGCTTCTGATGAATATATAACTGTTGCAGCTATATCCGATGGTCAAACCAAATATTCATACAATGAAACAGGCAAAATTTTTGAAAGTGCTTCTGATAAATTTATAGTGAATTCAAGTACTATTATTTTCAGCGTTCCTAATAACAGAAACGAAAACAACAGCGACTCATATAAGAAAGTTTCCTTCGGAAATCTTTCAAACGGTGCTAAATACGTTGTAGAAGCATACGATATATCCGCAAACATAGCTAAAGTTGTAGTTATGTATGATGCTTCATCTGCTCTTACTGCAAAAATTTCACATTCGCAGAATTGCATATTGGTTGAGAACTGCTCCAATCAAGTAAAGGATTCTGACAACGATGACAAATTAGTCATCGAATTAAGTTACTATGAAGCAGGCTCAACAACGCTTAAAACAGTAAAAACAAAAGAAATTGATACATTAAGCGGCGTAAGTGCAGGCGATGTTATAAGAATTGCGCTGGACAACGGCAGAGTTGCCGGATACCAGAAGGTATATGTTGGCGGAGAGCTTTATGATTATGCACATGATAGTCTTGCCTATCCGTTTGATACATTTAAAGCAACCGATAATTACATTGTACATGCAAGCGGTTCAACAAAGAATTACTACAGAGTAATCGTCGGAACAGTTGCATCTGAGGATATTGAAGGTGACGGTTCGATAACAATCGTTCCGCAGATAGTAACTAACGATGATGATTTCGATAAAAATGCTTGGACTATAGACACCACAGCCAAGATTGATTCGTCAACAAAGTATTACAAGTGGGATGCTACAAACGAAGCATTTAAGACAAACGATACAGATGCTGAACTCGCTTCTATTTCGTCAGCCGAAGATGTAAAACCGACACTGGCTACAAAGCTTGTTGCTGTTGTACTCGCCGGTAAAGTAAAAGCTGTTTATCTTATCGACTGATAAATTTAATATTTAAAATTACAAAACCGTGGAGATTAGCCACGGTTTTGTATTATATAAATAAATAAAATTGTCCCAACCTCTCAATGCGTCGGGACAATTTTAATTTATTAGCGAGGTTATATTTCCCCGGAAAAAGACTTAAATGAATTGGCTAAATCACCTTATTAACAGTTTTTTATTTATTATATTCATAGAATGATTTATATCCTATATAAGCACAGTAAATATCGGCTTTTCCGGCTATTTCAAACGGTGCATGCATTGATAGCAAGGGAACTCCGACATCCAAGGTATCGATGTTTAAATTTGCGATATACTGAGCTACGGTTCCTCCGCCGCCCTGATCAACTTTGCCGAGTTCACATGTTTGCCATACAACATTATTATCATTGAATATTTTTCTTATCAAACCGACAAATTCTGCATTTGCATCCGATGTCGAGGATTTTCCGCGTGCACCTGTGTATTTGCAAATAGCCACACCCTCTCCTATATTTGCACTGTTGAGGGGTTCGTTTACAGATTTATATGTTGGGTCGGTTGCCGCTGTTACATCCGATGAAAGGCACATAGATGAGCTTAAAACCTTTCTTAAAAGCAAATCATTGTAGCTGCCGTCAATTTTTGCGGTAAGCTCTGCCAAGAAATTTTCAAAAAAACGGGATTTCATGCCGGTATTGCCCATGCTGCCTATTTCTTCCTTATCGGCAAGATAGCATATACAGGTTCGCACAGGATTTTTCACTTCACATATAGCTTTTAATGCAGTATATGCACATACACGGTCGTCTTGACCGTAAGCACCGACCAAGGATTTATCCAGTCCGACAGTAGACGCTTTAAAATTCGGCACAATTTCGAGCTCTGCGCTTATAAAATCTTCTTCTTCAATTGAGTATTTCTCCTTCAATATATCCAGAATTGTTTGCTTGTATTTATCTTTTTCGCAATCTGACGGAACCGAACCAATCAGCACATTAAGGTCTTCGCCCGTAAATGCACCAGACATCTTTTTAGACATCTGTTCCTGAGCGAGGTGCGGAAGTAAATCTGTCACCGTAAACACCGGATCACCGTCATTTTCACCAATATTTACATTTACAGTACTGCCGTCACTTTTTACAACCACCCCTATCATAGAAAGAGGAATCGCAGTCCATTGATATTTTTTGATACCGCCGTAGTAATGTGTTTTAAAAAGTGACAGGTTTGTGTCCTCGTACAGCGGTACAGGTTTTAAATCCAGTCTGGGACTGTCAATATGTGCCGCTACGATTGATGTACCGTTTGAAATATGTTCGCTTCCCACAACCGCCATTATAATGTTTTTAGCGCGATTTACTGCATATACCCTATCTCCGGGTTTTAACTTCGAAAATTCATCAAAGTGCTTAAATCCGGCAGCCTGAACAAGCTTTTCTGAACTGCTTACGCATAGCCGCTCTGTTTTGGAGCTATTCAGATATTCAATATATCCGTCACAAAAATCCATAACCTTATCTTTGCTTTTTAATTTTGTCCATGCATTGATTTTTTCCATAAATATTGCCTCCATTTCACTATATATAGTTTAATACAAATCGGCGATAATTACAAGTATAAAATACAAGTTACACATATACAAGTTCGACTATGTATAAAAACAGACGGTTACATCCGTAACCGTCTGTCTAAATTTATAAGAATATTATTTAAAGAATTTTACACATGCATCGAAGATCCCGATATCGTAATTACCACTGACATTCTTATAAAGTCCGTCTGCGTATCTCTCGGTATGACCCATTTTACCAAAAATTCTTCCGTCAGGCGATGTAATACCCTCAATAGCATACATCGAACCGTTTGGATTAAATTGGATATCGTAGGTCGGATTTCCTTCCAAATCAGCGTACTGTGTAGCAATCTGTCCGTTTTTGGCAAGCTTCTTTATAAATTCATCACTTGCTATAAATCTTCCTTCGCCGTGTGATATCGGAACTGTATATACCTCGCCGGGTACGGTATTGGCAAGCCACGGCGACTTATTTGAAGCTATAACGGTACGTACAAGCTTTGACTGATGTCGTCCGATTGTATTAAATGTAAGTGTCGGGCTATTTTCGTCAATATCCGTAATCTTACCATATGGTACAAGTCCGAGTTTTATAAGTGCCTGGAAACCGTTGCATATACCGCACATAAGACCGCTGCGTTTATCCATAAGTTCACTTACTGCATCCTTAACGGCATCGTTTCTGAAGAATGCCGCTATCATTTTAGCAGAGCCTTCTGGCTCATCTCCGCCTGAGAAACCACCAGGAATAAATACGACCTGTGATTGCTTTATTTTTGCGGCAAATTCATCGACGGAACGTGCAATGCTTTGGGAACTGAGGTTATTTATAACATAAATTTCAGCTTCCGCACCTGCATCGTTGACAGCTTTTGCGGTGTCATACTCGCAGTTTGTACCCGGGAATACCGGTATGAGAATTTTAGGTTTAGCTGTCTTAACAGCTGCAGATACCCTATTTTCCGCCATGTATTTAAATGTTTCGACCGTCTTAAATTCGCTATCTATATTGCATTTATACACTTTTTCAAGCTTAGATTCATATATTTCAAAAATTTCATCTGCTTTAATTTTATCGGTATTGTACGAAAATTCACAGGTTTCAAGTGTTTTGCCGATACATACACCTTCATCTGCTGCATCTGTCATTTCAATGATAAATGCACCGTAATTATAGCCGAATATATCGTCAAGTGACAATTCATCGTTGAATGCGAAACCTACACCATTACCCATTGACATTTTCATTATTGCTTCTGCGATACCGCCGTATGTCGGTGTGTATACAGAAGCAGCCTTGCCGCTGCGTACGAGCTCTGTAACCTGAGCAAACACTTTTTTAAGTGATGAAGGATTCGGCAATCCGCTTTCATCATATTCGGGTTTAAGCATGATTACGCGATGATTTGCAGCTTTGAATTCAGGAGAAATGATATTTCTTATTTTATCCGTTGTAACCGCGAATGAAACCAAAGTCGGAGGAACATCGATATCCTCAAATGAACCGCTCATCGAATCCTTACCGCCAATTGATGCTATCTCAAAATCAAGCTGTGCTTTGAATGCACCGAGCAATGCCGCTGCCGGTTTTCCCCAACGCTGAGCTTCGGTTTTCGGCTTTTCAAAGTATTCCTGGAATGTGAGGTATACATCTTCAAAAGCCGCACCGGCTGCCACCAGTTTTGATATAGATTCAACAACAGCAAGATATGCACCGTGATATGGGCTTTTTTCGGTTATAAATGGATTGTAGCCCCATGCCATCAATGAACAATCCGCTATGTTTTTGTTTTCGGATGAAATCTTATTTACCATCGCCTGAATCGGTGTTCTCTGATATTTTCCGCCGAAAGGCATAAGCACGGTACCGGAACCAATCGTAGAATCAAACCTCTCAGAAAGTCCGCGCTTGGAGCACACATTGAGGTCACCGGCAAGATTTTCCATATTTTCTTTAAAGCTACCGCTTACCGCTCTGTTGAAATTCTGAGACTTTGTAACCTTAACATCTATATGCTTCGGAGCACCGTTAGAGTTTAAAAACTCACGGGATACATTGACGATGCTCTTCCCGTTCCAATTCATGACAAAATAAGGTTTTTCCTGTATGTCAGCCACTTTCGTAGCTTCGATATTTTCTGCATTTGCAATACGGCAAAATTCCGCTGCATCCTCTTTTGCAACAACCACAGCCATTCTCTCCTGCGATTCCGAAATAGCAAGCTCTGTGCCGTCAAGACCGTCATATTTCTTGGGTACAGCGTTTAAGTCAACCACCAAACCGTCGGCCAGCTCACCTACTGCGACGGATACACCGCCTGCACCGAAATCGTTGCAGCGCTTTATAAGCTTGGAAGCAGCAGGATTTCTGAACAATCTCTGAAGCTTTCTTTCCTCCGGTGCATTACCCTTTTGAACCTCGGCACCGCAGCTTTCAAGTGACTGGAGTGTATGCGATTTTGATGAACCTGTCGCACCGCCACAGCCGTCACGACCTGTTTTTCCGCCCAAAAGTATTACCACATCACCCGGGACAGGTCTTTCGCGTCTGACATTTTCAGCGGGAGCCGCTGCGACAACCGCACCGATTTCCATTCTTTTTGCAGCATAGCCATCGTGGTACAATTCATCAACAATACCGGTAGCCAACCCAATCTGATTACCATACGAGGAATATCCGTTTGCCGCTGTGGTAACGATTTTTCTTTGCGGAAGCTTTCCTTCCATTGTTTCCGAAACAGGCTTCAATGGGTCAGCCGCTCCGGTTACACGCATAGCAGCATACACATATCCCCTACCCGACAACGGGTCGCGTATAGCTCCGCCTATGCAGGTTGCCGCACCTCCGAAGGGTTCGATTTCTGTAGGATGATTGTGAGTTTCATTTTTAAACATGAGAAGCCACTTTTCGATTTTTCCGTCAGCTTCCACATCAATCTTTACAGTGCATGCATTTATTTCCTCGGATTCATCCAATTTATCAAGCTTGCCGTTCTTTTTAAGATATTTTACAGCTACAGTGGCAATATCCATGAGATTTACAGGCTTGGTTCTACCGAGCTGTTCTCTTACCGCAATATACTCATCGTACGCTTTTTGAATCAATTCATCCTCAAAGCTTATATTATCTATCGTGGTAAGAAATGTAGTATGTCTGCAATGGTCAGACC
>CAYRGA010000084.1:0-7750 GCA_964423705.1 uncultured Oscillospiraceae bacterium | reverse complement strand
TCCTCAAGCATCATCATATGAATCTCAAAAATTCGCGCATTCATTTCACCGACTTCCTTTAATGCCTTTTCATGGATGGCTTTGAGCTGGTCGCGTGATTTTGCTTTCGCTTCCTCAATGCGCAGCATTTCCGATTCTGTATCTTCGGTGTGCCGCCGTCTGATTGCTGTATCGCTCTTTTTGAAAACAGCGATTTTGCCGATTGCTACTGCGCTGTAAACGCCCTTTCCGGAAAATATCTTCATTTTTTAAACTCCTTGCTGTCGAACACTTAAAACCTTAATCGTTTATATATAATTTTATCATTGTGAATGTTTTTTATACAAAAGAGTGAATTTTTTGAAAATAATAGCTTCGCCGGTTTGACAAATGGTGTATCGGCTGATATAATTTAATGTAGAATATTTGTGAAATCGTATGAAGCGGTGACTTTCGCCGCAGCTTTATACTGTATTAAGTGTATATTATTTAAAGGACAGGTGATACCATGGATATAACGACTCCGCTCACGGAAGAACAGATTAAAGCCTTAAAGGCGGGTGACTGTGTGACAATCAGCGGCACCATATACACAGGACGAGATGCCGCCCACAAACGCATGTGTGAGGCTCTGGCAGAGGGTAGAGAGTTGCCTTTTGATGTCAATAATCAAATTATTTATTACGTCGGACCATGTCCGCATAAGGAAGGAGAGGTTATAGGCTCCTGCGGTCCCACCACAAGCGGAAGGATGGATGCATACGCGCCGACACTTATGAATATGGGGCTTAAAGGCATGATAGGTAAGGGTATACGCAGTGCCGAGGTTAAAGAGTCCATGCTCAAAAACGGAGCGGTCTATTTCGGTGCTATAGGCGGCGCAGGTGCGCTCATAGCGCGTCACGTGGTTAAAAGTGAAGTCATTGCGTATGAGGATTTGGGAACGGAGGCAATTCGTAAGCTTACAGTGGAAAAAATGCCCGTAACGGTGATTTTCGATTCATATGGTAATGATTTATATGAAATTGGAAAAAATAAATTTAAATTATTGTAATTTTTTCTTGCTTTTTTTGCGGAAAGATTATATAATTAAAGTATATTGATAAAAGGAGAGATATTTATGGCTTCGGTTACAAAGGATACTATTATTATGGATGTATTAAGAATAGATGAAGGAACAGCTCCGTTTTTCTTTGAAATAGGAATGCATTGCTTGGGCTGCCCTTCCGCAAGCGGTGAGTCCATTGCCGATGCGTGCGCTGTGCACGGTGTCGATGCGGACGAGCTTGTAGCTAAGCTTAACGATTACCTTAAAGATAAATAGTATTTTGGCGGTTCGGATGAACCGCCAGTATTTTTGTAAATTAACGCGGCAGGGCGGTTGCACTGCCATGATAATAGAGAGAGGGATTTATTATGCCAACAAAGGTTGTTATCGGTGCCCAGTGGGGCGATGAAGGAAAAGGTAAAATTACGGATATTCTTGCAGGCGAATCCGATGTGGTAGTTCGTTCTTCCGGCGGAAACAACGCAGGTCATACCGTAGAGGCGAACGGCGTGCAGTACAAGCTGCATCTTATGCCGTCAGGAATCATAAACAAAGGAACATTGTGCATTATCGGCAATGGTGTCGTTGTTGACCCGAAGGTTCTTTTGGAAGAAATAGACATGCTCACCGAAAAGGGTGTGGATGTATCAAATCTTAAGATTGATATGCGTGCTCACGTAATCATGCCGTATCACATAGAACTGGACGGTCTTTCGGAGAAGTCCCGCGGAAAAGGCGATATAGGAACTACCAAAAAGGGTATAGGACCCTGTTATATGGATAAAGCTGAGAGAAGCGGTATAAGAGTATGTGACCTTATGAATGCTGAGATTTTTGAACAGAAAGTAAGAGCAAATGTCGAAATCAAAAATAAAATCATTACCTTGGTTTACGGCGGCGAAGCAGTGGATGCAGACAGTATCATAAAGGAATACCTCGGCTATGCGGAGCGTTTAAGACAGTATGCCGCAGATACAGGCGTGCTTTTGTATGATGCGATTAAAGAGGGCAAAAAGGTGCTGTTTGAGGGTGCACAGGGCACGCTTTTGGATTTGGATTTGGGTACATATCCGTTCGTTACATCGTCACATCCGATATCAGGCGGCGTGTGCGTCGGCACAGGTATAGGACCTACACTTATAGATGAATGTATAGGTATTGTGAAGGCTTATACTACACGTGTGGGAAAGGGTCCATTCCCGACAGAGCTCTTCGATGATATGGGCGACCTTATCCGTAACCGCGGAAATGAATTTGGTACGACTACCGGCAGACCGCGCAGAACAGGATGGTTTGATGCCGTTATTGTTAAGTATGCGGTCAGAACCAGCTCACTTACTTCGATAGCTTTAAATAAGATAGATACCTTGTCTGATATAGGAAATCTTAAAATCTGCGTCGGATATAATATGAACGGTAAAATGATAACAGAATTTCCGCCGAGCCTTGAGGAACTCGCACTTTGTGAGCCCATATATGAGGAAATGCCCGGCTGGGAGGGCGATATTTCGGGCTGCACAAGCTATGACGAGCTTCCCGAAAATGCAAAACGCTATATCGAAAGACTTGAAGAACTTGTCGGCTGTAAGATAGCTATGGTCGGTGTTGGTCCGAACAGAACTCAGAATCTGCTCAGATAATTTCAAAAATTGGCTCTTTGTCAACAGTTAGGGTCAAAATCGAATAATGAAATTTTTTATGACGGTTACAGATTCTATGGGTTTTTTAGGTAAAAAGTGATTGTTAATATGTTAAAAAATGAAAAAGGCAGCAAAATCTGAGAGGTGAAGATTATTTTGGGCTTTATAGGCAAATCTATTTCGCAAAATAAGTTCATTTCTGTTAAAAGAACATCCGCAAGACTTTGTTTAATTCTTGCGGATGTTCTTTTTTAATCCCTACCAATTTGTCGTTTTTGGATTTTATTATAATTATTATTTTCTGGTTTTAAGAATTTCCTGTTCGTATTCTTTGATGGGAGTTATGTAATCAAGCTGAACGTTTTCTTCTTTGAGATATTCTTCCCATACATCCCCGAACGGAAGCGTTTTCATTTCCTCTTTGAGAACCATAAGCTCGGTCATGTTGTTTGCTTCCTGCAATTCTTTCATCTTATCGTTCGGCTGGAGAAGTGCGTAGAGCAGTGCCTTTTGAACATTTCTCATGCCTGTTACCCAAGCTGAAATTCTGTTTATGGATGCGTCGAAATAATCCGTAGCTATAAATACTCTGTCAAGTGCATCGTTACGCACTATTTCCTGAGCGATTTCTTTTGTTTCATCATCAAGTATAACTACGTGATCACTGTCCCAGCGCACACCTCTTGTGATGTGAAGGGCAATTTTGTCATTAAACAAAAGCACTGATGGTATCTTGTCCGATACAACTTCTGTTGGATGGTAGTGACCGTTATCCATAAGAGGAGTGATGCCTTTTTGATTAACGTAGTTCATGCAAAATTCAGCAGAACCAACGGTGTATGATTCCAAGCCGATTCCGAAAACCTTTGATTCCAGAGTCACGTATACCATTTTTTTGTCATATGGTATTGAAAGAATCTCGTCAAGAGAATCCTTGAAGCGTTTTCTGAGAATGTATCTGTCTGCCGGAACATCCTTTATACCGTCGGGAATCCAGATGTTCATTACACACGGAACACCTGTTTTCTCTGCAAAGTACTGTGATATTTCAAGGCATCTTTTTCCGTGCTCTATCCAGAATTTGCGTACATTGTCATCCGGTGAGGAGAGGGTGAGATTATCTTTCACCATCGGATGAGAGAAGAATGTGGGGTTAAAATCTATGCCCATATTTCTCTCTTGTGCAAAGTCAAGCCACTTTTTAAAGTGCTCAGGCTTTAATGCATCACGGTCGGCAAAGTCACCGTCAAATATTGCATAGCATGCATGAAGATTAAGCTTTTTCGCTCCGGGTATAAGCTTCAGGGAGAAGTCTATATCAGCCATGAGCTCATCGGGTGTGGTAGCCTTTCCGGGGTAGTTTCCGGTTGCCTGTATGCCTCCGGACAGGCTTTCCTTTGTGTCGAAGCCTCCGACGTCGTCACCCTGCCAGCAGTGCATAGCCACGGGTACGTTTTTAAGTAATTTAATTGCTTTTTTTGCATCAACGCCGTATTCGGCATATCGGGATGCTGCATAATCAAATCTTTCCATTATAAAATCTCCTTTGTCTATTAATAATTTTTAATTTCAAAGCTTTCGTGTATGGCATTTCTGGCAGTTTCCAGGGATTCAAATTCATTTGCTTCGATAAACTGTGCCATAAGGTTTCCGAGCGCTGTGCCCTCTGTAGGTCCTGCGTATACCTTTAATCCGGTTGCTTTAGCAGTGAGCTCGTTTAAGTATCCGTCCTTGCTGCCGCCGCCCACAATGTTTATGCAGGTGTAGGTTTTGCCTGTGATTTTTTCAAGCAATTTAACGGATTCGGCATATTTGTGAGCAAGGCTCTGATACACACACTGCATAATCTCTCCGATGGAGTCGGGGACTTGCTGATTTGTTTTTGCACATGCGGACTTTACCGCTTCAATCATACTGTCCGGCGATAAGAATTCCTCGCCGTCTACATCGATGATTGACGGGAAATCACTGCATTTTCTTGCCATTGCTTCCAAATCGGCATAGCTTAAATTATTATCGTTGGCGGAAGTCTTGCCTTTTCCTGCCACATATGATACACCGTTAAGTTCGCGGCGTACCGACTGTATCATCCACAGACCCATGATGTTTTTAAGGTATCTGAAGCGGTATTCATATCCGCCCTCGTTTGAAAAGTCACAATTGTTTGGATTGGTGAGCGGAATCGTGTTTTCAACACCCAAAAGGCTCCATGTTCCGCTTGAAATATAAACGGATGTGTCGTCCTTTGCCGGTACAGCCATAAATGCAGAGCCGGTATCGTGTGTTGCAGGAAGTACGACCTTTATGTCATAGCCGATTTCTTCTTTAAGCTCAGGTTTTAAATATCCCACTGTGGTTTTCGGCATATGCAGTTCTCCGAAAATATCAGTCGGTATACCGAGGGCGTTCATTATGTCCTTATCCCAGGTTTTGCTTTGAGCATTAACCAGTGAGGTTGTGGAGGCATTTGTGTATTCATTCATCATCTTTCCTGTAAGAAGATAATTAAAATATTCCGGAACCATAAGGAAATGCTTGGCTTTTGCCAGCTCCTCGGGATTTGATAGTTTCTGTGAATAGAGCTGGTACACAGTGTTAAATGTCTGATATTGTATACCGGTCTTTTCGTATAGCTCGTTGAAAGGTATTATTTCCTCAACCTTTTCTCTCATGCTCTCTGTTCGCTTGTCGCGGTAGGCGACGGCATCGCATACGGGTTTGCCGTTTTCGTCCAGTAATATGTAATCTACGCCCCATGTATCTATTGAAAGGGTAGACGGAAACTTGTTGAGCTTCTTGCATTTTTTAAGACCGTTTACAATGTGTTCAAACAGCAGTTCAGTATTCCAGCAGTCGTGTCCGTTTTTGAAAACCTGAATGTTATCGAAGCGATATACTTCCTCAAGATAAATTTTTCCGTTTTCGACATGACCTAAAATGTGCCTGCCGGACGAAGCTCCTATGTCGATTGCAAGATGGTATGTCATAATATTTTCCCTCCTGTATTTAATAATATATAATTTTATTTTATTGCCTTAAAGCATGGAATAAAATGCTTCAAAACAATTTTAACATGATATAATGTGTTTTTAAAGGTCGGCATTTGACTTAAAAAGTGTCCTTATTTGCATCGTGCGATTTTCTGTAACGGTGTGGTGATAAGCCGAATTTTTTATAAAATAGTCGGTGAAAGTAGCTGATGTTTGTATAACCTATTTGCATTGCAATGTCAGCTATACTGAGGTCAGTGTTTTTCAGCAGAAAGCAAGCCTGTGACAAACGCCTTTCCTGAACTATCTCGGTATATGTCATACCGGTTTTGCGCTTTATTTCCCGGGAAAACCAACTCAAGTCGTAGTGCAGTTTCTCCGCAAGCTCGGTTAAGCTGCCGTTTGGGTAGTTTTCGTCGGCATATTTTAGCATTTTTATAATTGCCTGCTCTTTTTCATCACGGCACGCCAGGCGGTCGGTATAATTCATAAGCTGTAAAAATAACAATCCCATGGTAAAGCTGTTTATTTTCCGCTTGTTTTGAGTGTCGTTTATTAAAGTCCAGATTAGGTTTTCGATTAAATTTTGTATCGGGAGAACATCCGCCACTTCAAAATACATGTAGCATGAATTTCCGCCGTCGCTTTTTAAGCTGTTTATTATAAAGCTTCTCAGCGGTGTTTCTTCGTCGCCCATCATAGCAAGCGGACTGCTGAAAAATTCCGGCAGTACGATAAAGTTTACCGCTATATCGTTTTCGCCGGCAGGGGTGATTTCCTGAACAGCATTTTGACTCAGAAACAGCAGTTCACCCTCTTTAAGATGAATGGTGTCACCGTTTACGATGTGAGTTGTTTTACCGCTGCACATGTATACGACCTCTATAAAATCGTGTGAATGCTTCGGAAAATGTACAAAGCGCGTATGCGGTCGTACCGATATCAGCTTTCCTGCACTGAGCAGCTTTTTACTGTTAATCGTATTACTGCTTCCGTCCATATAAATACTGCGGTCAATATGCTTTTTTCCGGACAGTATTTTTCTTTCTTCCTCCGTTATCGGAGCAAGCTCATTAATTAATTCCCTGCTTATCATAGTATCACCTAAGATAATTTTAACATATTATCGGAGAATAGTAAACATTTTTTTGAATCAATGGGTTAATATCTGCATATCATAAGCATGAGGTGAAGCTTTATGCTAAAAAAAATCAGACCATATGCCTTATCTGTAGCTATAGCATTAATCGTAGGAGGGCTGTCGGCATTTTTGACACGTAATAACATGAATATCTATGATGACATAGTTAAACCGCCGCTATCTCCGCCGATGATTCTTTTTCCGATTGTGTGGACGATGCTTTTTGCGTTAATGGGAATAAGCAGTGCCATGATATATGTAAATACCGATGCAGATAAATACAAAATTAAAAGTGCACTGCGGATATATGCGGTTCAGCTTGCGGTGAATTTTGCGTGGAGTATAATATTTTTTAATTTAAGAGCGTTTTTATTTGCGTTTATATGGCTTGTGTTGCTGTGGGTACTGATTGTTAAGATGATATCCGGCTTTGGAAAAATAAATACCGCAGCGGCTCTGCTTCAAATACCGTATTTGATTTGGGTTACTTTTGCCGGTTATCTTACTCTTGCCATATTCTTGATAAACAGATAGCCATCGGAATCAGATGCCGCCTTATGAAACGACAGTTTCGCTGCATAAGGCGGTAAAATACACCTTGTATTTAAAAATTTAATCGGTGAAGAATATAAATTTATTTGATGGTTGACATAAAATCGATAAAAACCGTTACCATTTGGAGCTTATTGTCATTCAGCAATTTGATTTTTGAAAATAAACGGCTGTATTTTTCGTTGCTTTTTTTTATTCCGAGAAGCTCGTCAGTGGATATTTGAAGAATTTCAGACATTTTTATAAGCAATTCAAAGCTTGGCTCGCGCAGGGTATTCTCATAATTACGATATGTTGTTACCGGAATTTTAAGTAAATCCGCAAATTCTTTTTGCGAGAGATTGCAGCTTTCGCGGGCATTTCTCAGGTTTTTATGAAACATTTTTCATTCCTCCGTTTC
>CAYRGA010000083.1:0-8144 GCA_964423705.1 uncultured Oscillospiraceae bacterium | reverse complement strand
TGAATTTTTTAATCGGTGCGTGAGCGAATTTGATAATTAGTTCATCAACCGCATCTGCATATCTGTTTTCCGAAATCAGTTTATTCCGAAGTTCGTTCAGACTGTCGATGATAAAGTTTCGCTCATAACTATCAAGTGCCAAGTAGTATTTTCTTTCTCGCATACGCTGTACCTCCTTTGTGGCATCATTGTAGCAGGAACAGCTTCGGATTACGAATGTGCAATTTTATTTCCACGAAAAAAGACAGAGTAAAAAGCATTTCCGCTTAATACTCTGTCTATCAATTTTTTCAGCCTTTGCAACGCCCGTTAGGTTGTTATTCAATGTGTTTTCAAATTACTGCCTTATGTGGCGTTAGCATTTGTGAGCAACTTGCTTTTTTGTATAACCTTTAAGCGAATTGACTGTAGTATAATGAGGAGTATGCACCATTTTGTGCCAGGAGCTCCTTGCGACTGCCTTGCTCTGTGATGTTTCCGTTTTCGTTGTCCGGTATGATGTCATATCCGTGGGCATTGTGCGGATGAAATAGTCAGCCTTCGCAGCTTTTGCCGTTTCTTTTATTTCATTCATGGTGGCATCGAGTTTTCCGTAGGCAATGCTTTCGGTCACGTGTCTTCAACTCATATTGTCCAAATCCGTATAATAATCCGAAATCGGATACTTGACAAGCGTTTATATCATAAAAAGTTATTGTTATGCACCTTGTTTAAAAGTGTGGGAGATATTTTGTAAAATCAATGCAATTTTCGTGCGAAATTATATGCATGAGGTGTTTTGAAACAAAAAAATTAAAAATTTCAAAAAAGGTATTGACAAATAATATGTTTTGGGTATAATGTTGTAAACTATAAATTTAAAAGCGTTTTTGGGGGGATTAGTTATGAAGAATAAGCATACCGCCGGAAAAACAAATTATGCGGATTTATTCCGTGAAAATAAGGGACATCCCGTAAGGATTATTTTGGGCTTTTACCAGGGACAGCTTATACCTATATTGAAAAGTATAGTGTGCTGTACCTTACAGAATTTACCGTTATGGATAATACCGATAGTTACCGCAAATATAATAAATGCGGTAACGTATCCCGGCAAAGATACTGTTACTGCGATATTGGTAAATACGGCTGTGCTTGCGGTATTTTTACTTCAGAATATATTCAGTACATACGGTGTGTCGAAGGTGTATGATAAGCTTATACGCCATATTGAGTATTTGCTTCGCAGCTGTCTTATACAGAAGCTTCAGGAGCTTTCCATAATGTTTCACAAAAATACAAGTTCCGGAAAGCTTCAGTCAAAAATTATGCGTGACTGTGAAAATGTAGAGGCACTTTTGTCGATGCTTTTTAAAAACTTTTTTATGGTTGTGCTCAGCATGTTTGTTGCTATAGGCGTTACATTGAAAAAATGTCCGACGGTAATGCTGTTTTTTGTGGTTATGGCACCGGCTGAAATTATTATGATTAAACTGCTCAGTAAAAAGATTCGCCGAAAAAATACTGCGTTTCGAAATGAGATAGAAACCGCACAGTCAAATGTCACCGAAATGCTGGAGCTTATTCCCGTAACCCGTGCGCATGGACTTCAAAGCCGTGAAATTGATAAAATGGATTACAGACTTGAAATGGTAATGGATAGGGGATATTCACTTGATAAAACGAATGGCTTGTTCGGTGCATGCTCGTGGGTATTAATGCAGCTTGCGAGCCTTGCATGCCTTTCGTTTTCAGGCTTTCTCGCATATAAGGGAAAAATAAGTGTCGGTGAAGTCGTGCTGTATCAAACATACTTTAATCAGATAGTCGGTAATATAAATACACTGTTAAGTATGTATCCGCAGATAACAAAGGGTTTTGAATCCATAAATTCAATAGGTGAGATTCTGGATGAGAAACATGTCGAAAAGAATAATTCCATATTGCCTTTAAACGAAATGCAGGGACGTGTTGATTTCAGAGAGGTATACTATAAATACGATGACGGTACGGACTGGACACTTAAAGACTTTAATCTTTCCGTAAAGTCCGGAGAGAGTATAGCATTCGTCGGTGGCTCCGGCTCCGGAAAATCAACTATACTTAATCTGCTTATAGGCTTTGACCGACCACAGGACGGAAAGGTACTTATCGACGGAATAAATATGCAGAATATTGACTTAAATGAGTTCCGCAGTCAGATAGCCGTCGTGCCGCAGAACACCATACTTTTCTCGGGTTCAATCCGTGATAACATAACCTATGGTATAGATAATGTTTCCGATGAGCATTTGTGGGAGGTATTGAAGGATGTCGGACTTGATGAAATAGTGTCCGCACTTCCGAACGGATTGGATACTCAGCTCGGAGAACACGGAGGCAAGATGTCCGGCGGACAGCGTCAGCGTGTGTCAATCGCCAGAGCACTTCTCAGAAATCCGAAAATAATCATATTTGATGAAGCGACCTCCGCACTTGATTCCGTGTCGGAAAGAAAGGTACAGCAGGCAGTTGATAAAATGATGAAGCATTGCACCACTTTTTTGGTGGCACATCGTTTGTCAACAATAAAAAATGCAGATAGAATCGCCGTAGTTGAAAACGGTTCTATTTCCGAAATAGGCTCATATGATGAACTTATGGCGAAAAAAGGCACCTTCTATACACTAAAAAAAATGCAGGAATAAACCGATAAAAACAGCCTTCTATAGTAGCTTTAAAATAGCTGCCGCAGAAGGCTTTGTTATATGTTTAAAACCAAAGTGTTCAAGTATTAAGCGAAAGACACATATTATGTGTGAAATCGAAAAGAATTGATTCAAATAAATTTGACATCGTGAGCAGTGGTAAAGCATCAGCCGTTTCGTATTCCGCGCATATAACGCAGCTTGCGTTCGTTACGTTTTTTTCGTGCTTTAATAAGGCGCATTCTTCGCTTTGTATAAAGTAAGATAACTAACAGGGTAATTATGGTGACAGTTAAAATAATTTTACGATTAAGCGCGTGTCTATGCTCCTGTATGTGTTCATTTTCGACGGCTGCCTCATATTCGCTGATATCATCGGAAAGTGAAATTTTCAAATTGGTATAATTCTCATTATACCATGAGGCGATGCCGTTATAGGTTTTTATGGCTGATTTTGTGTAATTCTTTTTTGCAAAATCTTTTTCGGCATATTCAGCTAAGAATTTTTCGGCTTCTTTGGCTGTCAGCGAAGCGGATATACCGTCTGCCACGATAACGGTGTAGTCTTTTTTTTCGATGCAGAACAGAATCAGAACACTGTTTGATTTTTCGCCGGAATTAAGCCGATAAGCCTTCGATAAGCTTTGAGCGTATTCACTCATACTGAGTTCTCCGGTTGATTTAACCGTAGCTATAATTATACTTGCACCGCATTTTTTTGACAGCTCGGCATTTTTGGTATCTATGTATCGTTCCGCTGCTTCCGAAATCACGCTTGCTTTGTCCGCATCTGCGGCATGAACGGCTGCAGCGGCGAATCCGTTGCACGGAATACTTAACATTAATGTGATTAATAAAATCAATTTTTTCATGTATATACCTCTTAACTTTATGCTTATGTATTTAATTATATAAATATTATCGCAATTAGTCAATGTTTTTTTGATTTTTGTAAAAATAAAGGTGGATTTTTTCGCTTTTTTGTGTTATACTTATAATATCCTGACAATAAGAAGTTCAATTCTGACGGAAAGGTGTTTCGCATGATTTCATATTATGTGTTAATTCAGAAGCACACTGTTCCGAAACGGTGTGTTTTTTGTTGCGTGGACACAAACAAAAAGAAGGGATAAAAATATGGATACAAGAGTAGCGGTTATGAGTATAATAGTTGAAAACAAGGATTCCGTCGATATGCTAAATTCGATACTGCATGAATACGGTGACGGTATTATAGGCAGAATGGGGATTCCGTACAGACAAAAGGGGATAAGCATCGTTTCGATAGCGCTCGATGCACCGCAGGATATCATAGCGGCTTTAGCCGGCAAAATCGGGAATTTAAACGGTGTGAGTGTTAAAACGGCATATTCCAATGTGGTGAGCCATGAGTAATATGCATTTTCTTATCGATAAGCTGGCGCACGAGCACACTCTCACTAAAAATGAGTATCTTATGCTTGTCGAAAATCAAAACAGCGATTTGGCTTCGTACGCCCAAAAAAAAGCTGATGAATTGAGAAAAAAGGTTTATTCCAATAAGATTTTTGTAAGAGGTCTTATAGAAATCGGCAATTATTGTAAAAATGATTGTCTGTACTGTGGAATCAGAAAGTCCAATTCACTGTGTGACAGATACAAGCTGTCCGAGGAGCAGATTATGAATTGCTGCCTAGAGGGTTACGGTCTTGGATTCAGGACATTTGTTCTGCAGGGTGGTGAAGGAATATTTTCGGTTGATAAAATATGCGATATTGTGAGAAAAATAAAAAAACACTATTCGGATTGCGCCGTGACACTTTCGCTTGGCGAATACAGTGCAGAGGAATACAAAGAAATGTATCTTGCCGGAGCGGACAGATATCTTTTGAGGCACGAAACGGCTAATGCCGAGCATTACCGCAGACTTCATCCGAAAAGCATGTCATTTGACAACCGTATGAGATGCCTTCATGACTTAAAGGAGATAGGCTTTCAGGTCGGGTGCGGTTTTATGGTGGGTTCCCCGTATCAAACCGCTGAATGTATAGCGGACGACTTGAAATTCATAGAGGTATTTGAACCTGACATGTGCGGCATAGGGCCGTTCATCCCTCATAAAGACACCCCCTTTGGGGAAATGCCGCCCGGCTTGTGCGAGCAGACCGTGTATTTGCTGTCTGTTATAAGGCTTATAAAGCCGAATATACTGCTCCCTGCCACAACGGCACTGGGCACGATTGAAAAAGACGGCAGAGAAAAGGGAATACTTGCCGGAGCCAATGTTGTAATGCCGAATTTATCTCCGGTATCCGAGAGAAAAAAATATGCTCTCTATAATGATAAAATTTGTACAGGTGAGGAATCCGCACAGTGTAAAAGCTGCCTTGAGCAGCGAATGAAATCCATCGGGTTTGAAATTGTTACCGATAAAGGTGATATAAAATTAATCTGACAGAAGGTTGCCATGCTTCCGACTGCAAAGAAAGGAAAATATAAAAATGTCAAATTACAATCCAAAATCTCTGAAATCAGAGGAGTTTATCAATCACGAGGAAATCCTCGAAACTATTAAATATGCTGAGGAAAATAAGCACAATGTTGAGCTTATCGACAGTATATTAAAAAAAGCAAGACCTGTTAAATCCGCCGACGGCACTCAGACACATTGCGCCGGACTTTCACATAGGGAGGCTTCGGTTCTTTTGGCGTGTGATATACCCGAAAAAATCGAAGAAATGTACAAGCTTGCCGAGGAAATAAAGGAAGCGTTTTACGGAAACAGAATAGTTATGTTTGCACCGCTGTATTTATCGAATTACTGCGTAAACGGCTGCGTATACTGTCCGTATCATCAAAAAAACAAGCATATAAAGCGTGTTAAGCTTTCACAAGAGGAAATCAAACGTGAAGTAATCGCACTTCAGGATATGGGCCATAAACGCTTGGCAATAGAAGCGGGCGAAGATCCGGTAAATAATCCCATAGAGTATATTCTTGAATCCATAAAAACGATATATTCTATCCACCACAAAAACGGCGATATTCGTCGTGTAAATGTGAATATCGCGGCTACTACGGTTGAAAATTACCGCAAGCTTAAGGATGCGGGAATCGGAACATATATTTTATTCCAGGAAACCTACAATAAAAAAAGCTACCTGGAGCTTCATCCCACAGGCCCCAAGCATGATTATGATTATCATACCGAAGCTATGGACAGAGCCATGGAGGGCGGCATCGATGATGTCGGTCTGGGCGTTCTGTTTGGTCTGGAGGGCTATCAATACGAATTTGCAGGTTTACTTATGCATGCTGAGCATCTTGAAGCTGTACATGGCGTAGGACCTCATACCATAAGCGTGCCGCGCGTTAAGCATGCGGATGACATTGACCCGGATGCATTCGACAATAGCCTGTCCGATGAAATTTTTGCGAAAATTGCCGCATGTATCAGAATTGCCGTGCCGTATACGGGCATGATTATATCTACACGTGAAAGTCAGGAAGTAAGAGAAAAAATGCTTCATCTCGGTGTTTCTCAGATAAGCGGTGCTTCCAGAACATCGGTCGGCGGATACTGTGAGGAGGAGCGTCCTCATGATTCCGAGCAGTTCGATGTATCTGACCAAAGAACTCTTGACGAGGTTGTGAATTGGCTTATAAAAATGAAATTCATTCCGTCCTTCTGTACAGCATGCTACCGTGAAGGCAGAACGGGTGACAGATTCATGAGCCTGTGTAAAAACGGTCAAATACTTAATTGCTGTCACCCCAATGCCCTTATGACACTTACGGAGTATTTGATTGATTATGCGAGTGATGATACTAAAAAAGTAGGCTTTGAGCTTATTGAAGAAGAACTCAATAAAATACCGAAGGAAAAAGTCAGAAGTATCGCTCGGCAGAATATAGATGATATAAAAAATTCCAACAGACGTGATTTTAGATTTTAACGATGTAATTTTTTGATTCGGGTTTAAATCGTTTAATAAATAAGCAAAAGCCTGCCGCTTTCAAAGGGGCAGGCTTTATAAATACAAAAAAATTCCGCAGGACTATCTCTAATCATGCGGAATTTTCGTTATTAACAACAATGCATTTTACAATGCGGATATTTGTATTAAAATCAGCAAACACCCTGTGCCATCATAGCATCAGCGATTTTCTGGAAGCCGGCAATGTTTGCGCCGGAAAGCAGATTGTAGCCTAAGCCGTACGCTTCAGAAGCCTTAGCAGCACTGTCATGAATGTTAACCATGATATTTTCGAGCTGTGCATATACCTGTTCTGGTGAGAATACGGTGTGACCTGCGTTTTGTCCCATTTCGATGCATGAGCAAGCAACGCCGCCTGCGTTTGCAGCCTTTGAAGGTCCTACGATTACGCCGTTCTTCTGGAGATATGAAAGTGCATCGTTTGTGGTAGGCATGTTTGAACCTTCACAGAGAAATTTGCAACCGTTTGCTACCATTTCTTCAGCTTCAGCCATTGTGATTTCATTCTGAGTTGCACAAGGAATATATAAGTCAGCTTTAACTCCCCACGGTTTCTTTCCGGGATAGAATGTTGCATTCGGGAATTTTTCTGCATACGGTGCACAAATATTTTTACCGGATGCTCTGAGCTCAAGCAGATAATCCTCTTTTTCGCCGGCAGTAACACCGTCGGGATCATATATGTAACCGTCAGGACCGGAAATTGTGATAACCTTTGCACCGAGCTGGTTGAGCTTTTTAACTGTACCCCAGGATACATTACCGAATCCGGATACAACTACCTCTTTGCCCTTAAGTTCTTCGCCGAAGTGCTTAAGCATTTCTCTTGCAAAGAATACGATACCGTAGCCTGTAGCTTCGCTTCTTCCGTTAAGGCCGCCGTAAGCAAGACCTTTACCTGTCAAAACGCCCTCGTATACATTCTTAAGTCTTTTATACTGACCGAACATATATCCGATTTCCTTTGCACCTACGCCGAGGTCACCTGCGGGAACGTCTGTTTCAGCACCGATATGACGGAAAAGCTCTGTCATAAAGGACTGGCAGAATCTCATGATTTCAGCATCTGACTTGCCGTTGGGGTCAAAGTCCGAGCCGCCCTTACCGCCGCCGATAGGCAAGCCTGTAAGGCTGTTTTTAAATATCTGCTCAAATCCGAGGAATTTGATAATTCCGAGATATACATTCGGAGCAAATCTCAATCCGCCTTTGTAAGGTCCGATTGCGCTGTTAAACTGAACTCTGAAGCCTCTGTTAACCTGTACCTTGCCGTTGTCGTCAACCCATGGTACTCTGAACATGATTTGTCTTTCAGGCTCTACCAATCTTTCGAGCAATGCATTTGCCTCGTATTCAGGATGTTTTTCAATAACGGGTGCCAAGCTTGTGAGCACCTCTGTTGCAGCCTGAATAAATTCCGGTTGCTCGGGATTTTTTGCTTTTAATTCTTCAAGAACTCTTTCTACATATGTCATATGTATAGCCTCCTTATGAATATTTG
>CAYRGA010000082.1:0-8285 GCA_964423705.1 uncultured Oscillospiraceae bacterium | reverse complement strand
TGAAATTTATTGTCAATAGTTTTTTTAAAATTTTTTTAATTTTTTTGTTATTTGTTTTTTTTGGGCTGAAAATAGTATATTTTGATTTGAAATACGATTGAATTTTTAAATTTTTATTGACTGAAAACAAATTTTAAGTTACTATTAATATATACAAAGAATATGAGGTTGGTAGTATGAATAAAACAGTTTTATCTATAAAGGTACAGTATGATGAGATGGGACGTGCGGAGAAGAAACTTGCCGACTGGATATTGGAAAATCCAAACGGTCTTTTGCCTCTTTCCATAACGGAGCTGGCTGATAAATGTAAGTGCAGTGAAGCTACGGTGGTGCGCTTTTCAAAGCGCTTGGGTTTTTCGGGATATCAGGAGCTTAAAATATCCATTGCGCGAGAGAGCAGCCAGCCTTCGGTGAATGAATCCATCACAAAGGATGATGACTGCGGTGAGGTTTTTCAAAAGATAGTGGATGATATATACTGCTCTCTTGAAATGACAAAAAAGGTGCTTGATAAGGATGAATTGCAGAGGGCGGCTCATAAAATCATGAATGCAAATAAGATACTTATTTTTGGTTTGGGAAATTCCGCATCGGTTATTTTGGATATGCATCACAAACTTTTGCGCTGCGGACTTAATGCCATGTCATATTCTGATAATCATATGCAGGCTATAGCTGCTGCTCAAACGGACGAAAATGACGTGGTTATAGGTGTATCGCTTTCGGGCTCGTCAAAGGATATCGTGGAGAATTTAAAAACTGCGAAGGAAAACGGAGCAGCGACGATTGCCATAACGAATGCCGGAAAATCTCCGATTTTGAAGCATAGCGATATAGTGCTTTATACATCATCGGATGAGTTGAAATATAATATTTTGGGACTTAACTCCAGGGTTTCGCAGTTGGCAATAATAAATACTCTCTATTGCTATATACTTTTTAAAATGGGCGGCGATGCTGAAAATGCGACGAAAAATACCGAAAAGGCACTTATGAATAAGAAGTACTGACAGAAACGTGGTATGTTTATGAAGTTTCTTGGAGTGTATCGGGTTTATCACAAGTGAAGATAAATATACAAAGAAGCAAGCTTTCAGACAAAATGACAGCTTGCTTCTTTACATATACAATATTAAAAAAGCGTCGTGGAAGGAGAGGTTATTATCCTTCCGTTTGGAATATTAATTATTATTGTTATTCGACATATCAGGCACGGGGATGTGCTTTGTTATACACCTCACGGATATGATTTTTCATAAGGCGGGTATAAATCTGAGTGGAGGCTATATCCTTGTGACCGAGCATTTCCTGAATAGATGCCAGGTCTGCACCGTTTTCCAAAAGGTGCGCCGCGAATGAGTGGCGCAGTGTATGCGGGGTGATGTCCTTTTCGATTCCGGCATCCTTGGTATAGCTTTTTATGATTTTCCAAAAGCCCTGACGTGTCATGCGCGTACCGTTGCAGTTGACAAACATGGAGGATTCGGCTGCTGAGGAAATCATCCCGTTTCGGCAGAGTGATATGTATTCCCTGAGTGCGCGAATGGCGGCTTTTCCCAGAGGTACTATTCGAACGTCGTTATCGGTTATGCATTTTAAATATCCGAAATCAAGGTCTGCATCGTTAATATTGAGTGATATAAGCTCCGAAACCTTAAGCCCCGTGGCGTACATAAGCTCAAGCATTGCTTTGTCGCGCATGCCCTTAGCCGTTGATGTGTTCGGCCGGTTCAGCAGACTGTCCACCTCGCTTAAGGTGAGAATCTGCGGAAGCTTTTTTTCGGATTTGGGAATTTTTAATTTGTTTGCCGGATTTGTACCGACCTTTCCTTTTAGAAGTAAATAATTATACAGTGCTCTCAGCGATGCCAGCGAACGTGATACGGAGCTGGCAGCCTTTCCGCTTTTCTGCATATGGCGTATATAGCCGGTAAGGTCATCGCGGGTGATGCTGCATAAGTCGGTACCGCTGTGGTCTATGTAATCCGAAAATTGTCTTATATCCCTTGAATATGATTGAAGTGTATTGCTTGAAACCTTTTTGTCGTATTGCAAAAAATCTACAAACTCAGTCATAAGTGAGTTCATTTTGAAACCTTCCTTCCAACTTCTTTAAATCGAGGCAAGCTTTAATATTAACGGACAAGCTGCCGCTTGTATGCAGTCTGCCAGACACAGCAGAGAATACAGTATTATAACAGAAAGCAAAAATAATGCGTATTCGCCGAGCTTATCCTTGGTACTAAGCTTGTATGCGTTGATTTTTTTTGCACAGCTTCTGCACAGTAAAAACATCACGGTATATATGGGAACCGTGAACACACATGACAGAAACACTGCCAAGGCTATGGCAGCCAATGCTCCCGCCGATACTGCTTTTGATGCGAGTATGACCGAATAACCCGCAGAAAAGCCTTTAAAGCCTATGAATAAAATTGGAGCAAACGAGGTGTATTTTCCGATGGCGAGCAGCATAACAATAACGGTATATCGAAAGTCAGAGCTTGCCGCCTTTGTAAAAATTTGCTTGAAATCGGCTTTATTGTTCAGCGCATCCTTTATGCAGCCGCCGAGGCTTTGCATGAGTGTGCCGTCGGTGTTGAAGGCGGCTATCATTCCTGCGACGGTACACATGAAAAATACCGCGGCGGATGCGGCAAACAGAAATAGCGGGTTGCTTTTATCGGTTTTGCATTGCATTTTTATACCTCCGTAAATCGCTGTCATGTTGTGCTAACATATATTTATGACAACTGCAGAGGATATATGACCGCGCCCTAAGAAAAAGACAGGGCTGTCTTAACTATCGGCAGTGGGTATGGTTATTCGGCTTTTTTACCCATTTGCACAGCTTTTTTTGTGCATGCATCCACAGCTTCCATGACGGTACTGCGGAATGCGTTCTTTTCGAGTGCTGCCACAGCATCGATTGTGGTTCCTGCCGGAGAGCATACCATGTCTTTGAGCACACCGGGGTGCAACTCTGTTTTAAGCTGCATTGCCGCACTGCCGTAAACGGTCTGAGAAGCCAGCAAATAAGCGGAGCTGCGGTCTATGCCGTTTTTGACTGCGGCATCGGCGAGAGCTTCTATGAACATGAATACATATGCCGGACCGCTACCGTTTATGGCGGTGCATGCATCTATGTATGATTCATCTATGCGCAGAGTTTTTCCTACAGCGGAAAATATGCTTTCACCGAAGTCAAATTCCTCATCGCTTACAAGCTCGCAGCGGGTGATTACCGTCATTCCGGCACCTACCTTGAGCGCCAGGTTTGGCATTGCACGGATGATTTTAACATTTCCGAGGGCATTTTTTAAAGCGCTGAGCTTTATGCCGGCGGCAATAGAAATGTATATTTTCTTGTCGTAATTCGGTATTTTTTTAATTTCCTCAGTGATTTCAAATATGTTTTTTGGCTTGATACACAATATTATGTAATCTGATTTAACTACCAAATCCTGCAGAGTTGTTACAATTATGTTAAGTTTTGATATGCTGCCATTTATGATGCGGTCGTGTACGCATATGTCGGCACTCTTAAAAAAGTCGTTTTTTAAAATGCCTGAAATAATGGCGCTCCCCATGTTTCCTGCGCCTATAAATCCGATCGTTTTCATGCTGTATTACCTCCGATAAATTTTCGTGATTTATATTATAGCACATATGAATATGAAATGTAAAGAAAAAGTTACAATTTTTATAAAATATTATGTAAACATGCACGGACTTTTTTGAAAATAACAGTATTTTTACCGAAAAAAAGAATATATGAATTATTCGATACAGAAATTCCGCTTGCGTACGAAGGGCATAAGCTTTGTATGTTGCTGCGGCGTTTAATGCAAAATCCGAATATATATAATATTATCAATGCGGCTCAAAAAAATATTGGACGTATTGATTTTTTTGACGAAATATCCGCTGAAGCTGCGGTGATTCTTGACTTTGACGGTGCGTTTTGCTATAATAAAATACAGTTATTAAATAAGTAAGGTGATTAAAAATGAAGATTATTGATGTACACGCACATTTTTTTCCGGACAGCTTGGCACAGAGGGCAGTGGACAACCTTGGCGATTATTACCATTACACGATGCACGGCAAGGGAACCTTTAATGACCTTATGGAGAGCGCGGCGGATGCCGGTGTGGAGAAACTTGTCATTCATTCCACAGCACTGAAGGCTTCACAGGTAGAGGTTATAAACGACAGCACTGCATCGCATATATCGCCGAATGTTGCCGGATTCGGCACACTGCACCAGGATTACGAGGGCGATTTCGAAAAGGAAATCAAAAGAATTAAGGAACTGGGACTTCGCGGCATTAAGCTGCATCCCGATTTTCAGCATTTTGATATCGATGATGTTAAAATGTATCCGGTTTATGATATCATAAGAGCGGAAAAGCTTCCGATACTTTTTCATGCCGGAGATGTTAAGAGTAATTGCTCCGCACCTCACAGAATAGCGAAGGTGCGTGATGATTTCCCGGGACTTATGATTATAGCGGCGCATCTGGGCGGACATGATGCCTGGGATGAGGCTGAGGAATTTGTACTCGGTACGGATTTGTATATCGATACCTCAAGCTGCTTCCGCGATTTGAGCTATGAACAGATACGCAGGCTCATACGCAAGCATGACATTGACAAGGTGATGTTCGGTACGGACTACCCGATTGAAAGGCATGACTATTGCCTGGAGGAATTTTATAAATTACAGCTCAGCGATGAAGAAAACGAAAAAATATTCTACGGCAATGCAAACAGGCTAATATTTAATGATAAATAACACTTTCGGGGACTGCCGTCGCAGCCCTCGTTTGTATTTGAGGTGACTGAATTGAAGGGGATTTATGTTCATATACCGTTTTGTATAAAAAAGTGCAATTACTGTGACTTCGCATCATATTCCGACAAGTTCGGTATGCAGCGGCAGTATATCGATGCCGTTTTAAATGAAATGGAGAAGTACAGCGGTGCCGAGGCGGACACGGTATACATAGGTGGCGGTACGCCTACGAGCCTTGATGCCGACTGCCTGGAAAGGCTTTTGTGCGGAATCAATCGGATTTTTAAATTGAGTGAGGGCACGGAGTTTACCGTTGAGGCTAACCCCAAAACCGTAGATGTTCAAAAAGCGGAGATGATGAAAAAAAAAGGTGTGAACAGAATCAGCCTCGGTGCTCAGAGCTTTATAGACTCCGAATTGGAATTTCTGGGCAGAATACACACTGCCGCCGATACGAAGGATACCTTTGAATTACTGCGCCGATGCGGCTTTGATAATATAAATCTGGATATTATGTACGCCTTTGACAGGCAGACTAAGGAAACCTTAAGCACCTCGATGGGGGAAGTGCTAAAGCTCGGAGCGGAGCATATATCCTGCTACGGCTTGAAAATAGAGCCGAAAACGCCTTTTTACAGCATGCTTCATGAAAATAAAATACGTCAGACGGATGATGATACCTTTGCTGATATGTATGATATGATTTGCACCGAGCTGCACGAGGGCGGATATGTTCACTATGAAATATCCAATTTTTCAAGGCGGGGCAGGGAGAGCAGGCACAACCTAAAATACTGGAACTGTGAGGATTACCTGGGTTTCGGCGTTTCAGCCGCATCCTGTGTCGGACGCAGACGCTTTGCACATTCTCCGCTCTTGGATGAATACTTAAACGGATATGCTCTCAGCGAGGATTATACCATGCCCGATGAAGAGGCAATGCATGAATTTGTCATTTTGGGACTGAGAGTGATAAATAAGGGTGTGAACAAGGAGGAGTTTTACAAGAGGTTTTCGGTCGAATTCGATGATGTTTTTCCACGGCAGCTAAACAAGCTCTCAGACTTTCTCGTAAATGACGGCAAATGCCTTAAAATAAAAGAAACATCGGCACTTGTGTCAAATGCAATTATGTGTGAATTTATGTAAAATACAGTGAGAAAAATTGTAAAATATTTGTAAATTTCAAAAAAGGTATTGACAAATGCAGTATATAGTGTTATTTTATAGTTGTTAGCACTCGAAAGTTGTGAGTGCTAAAGGAGTTGAGAAGATGGAATTGAGTGAAAGAAAAGAAAAGATTCTCCGTGCTATAATCGATGACTACATTATGACTGCTGAGCCTGTCGGCTCTGCATATATTCTTAACAGTCACAATCTCGGTGTCAGCTCGGCGACCGTCAGAAATGAGATGGCGGCGCTGGAGGAAGCGGGATATTTGGAGAAGCCTCATACATCAGCCGGCAGAGTTCCGTCGGTTCTCGGTTACAGAACATACGTAAATCAGCTGATGAAGGAATATCGGCTTACAATGAGTGAGATAAATCAGATAAAGGTCGCATTGGCAAACCAGTATGTGGAATTTAATAAAATCCTTACCGCAGTGTCGGATATGGTGAGCATACTTACCAATTATACGGCGGCATTTACCACACCGGTTTCGGCGGTATGCGTGATTTATTCCGTCAAGCTCATAAAAATCGATGATAAGAGCTTTGTAATGATAGTGGTGTTGAATAACGGGGTCGTTAAAAACCGTACCTTGAGAGTGAAAACACCGTATGAGGATGAGGTTCTCGAGAAGCTTTCAAATTATCTTAACAGGAAGTTTGCCGGGGTCAATCTGAATACACTCACACCGGACATTTTGGATGAGGAAAAGGAGCTCATACCCGTAGAGAGCTTCATGCTGGATGTGATATTTAACTTTATTACCGACATTGTGAACGAGTCGGGGAACTGCGATATTGTTTTTTCCGGAACGACAAATATTTTTAAGCATCCGGAATTTAATGATATAAACCGCACGAAGGATTTCTTGACCTTTATGCGGAACGATAACGGAAACGAAATTAAAGAGATACTCAGAAAGGCTCAAAAAGGCGATGATGTTTCCGTTATAATAGGTGATGAGAATCCACACCTTAAGGAGCATAATCTGAGTATGGTTGTATCGGACTACAATCTGGGAAACGACCTTTTCGGAAAGCTTGCCATAATAGGTCCTACGAGGATGGACTACGCGAAGGTCATATCAACCTTGGATTATCTTTCAAAACAGCTGAGGGGATTGGCACCCGACAGAGAAGGAGAGTGATAAAATGTCTAAGAAAAAAACTGACGGAAAGACTGAGGAGAATATCATAAATAAGGAAGCTCAGACTGCCGCAGAAGGTGATACAGTCGATAAAAAGGCCTGCGATAAGGATTACGAAAAGCTTTTGGCGGATAAGGAAAGCGAGCTTTGTGAGATGACAGACCGCTATAAACGCCTTATGGCAGAGTACGATAATTTTAAAAAGCGTACTGTCAAGGAAAAAGAGGATATTTATTCAAGCAGTGTAAAGGATACCGTGTCGGAGCTTTTGCCTGTTATCGATAACTTGGAAAGAGCCATCGATTCGTTTGAGGATAAGGAAAACGAGCACTGTAAGGGTGTTCAGATGGTGTTGAAGCAGACTGATGAGATATTTAAAAAGCTTGGAGTTAATGAGATAAAAGCAGTCGGTGAACAGTTCAATCCCGAGCTTCACAATGCGGTAATGCACATCGATGATGAAACAATCGACGATAATACCGTGGTTGAAGAATTTATGAAGGGATATACCTATAAGGATAAGGTTATTCGCCATAGTATGGTAAAGGTTGCAAATTAATGTTTGTATATTAACAGGGAGGTAATATATATGTCAAAAATTATTGGTATTGATTTAGGTACAACAAATTCATGTGTAGCGGTTATGGAAGGCGGTGAGCCTGTTGTTATAGCAAATCCCGAGGGCGCAAGAACCACACCGTCCGTCGTGGCATTTACAAAGGACGGCGAGAGACTTGTAGGTCAGGTTGCTAAAAGACAGGCAATAACCAATCCGGAAAAGACCATTATTTCAATTAAAAGAGATATGGGAACAGACAGAAAGGTGGATATCGACGGAAAGAAGTATACACCTCAGGAAATTTCGGCGATGATTCTTCAGAAATTAAAATCCGACGCTGAAAGCTACCTCGGCGAAAAGGTTACTCAGGCTGTAATCACGGTTCCAGCATATTTCAGCGATTCACAGCGTCAGGCTACGAAGGATGCCGGTAAGGTCGCAGGACTTGAAGTCCTCAGAATCATAAATGAGCCTACCGCAGCAGCACTTGCATACGGTATGGATAAAGAACATGAACAGAAAATCATGGTTTACGACCTCGGCGGCGGTACATTCGATGTATCTATCCTTGAAATCGGCGACGGTGTATTTGAAGTTTTGGCTACAAG
>CAYRGA010000081.1:0-8587 GCA_964423705.1 uncultured Oscillospiraceae bacterium | reverse complement strand
CTATCGTATGCCGGACGATGCGCGTTTCAAGCTCCAGGAAACTTTGCAAAAAATCATAAATGAAGGCAGCGGCGGATTAATTTGCATTATTCTTTAATTCAAAAGACATTTTACGAATTTTAAAAAAACCCGAAACCGACTTCGCATTCAAAGTCGGTTTCGGGTTTAGAGCTACACCGCAAAAATACAAAAAGCCATTTATTTTGACGTTTTTCAAGTTTACGAAAGTGACCTGCGGCTATCTTCCACAGCATTTTTTATATTTCTTTCCACTGCCGCAGGGGCAAGGCTCATTTCTTCCGATTTTGACGGTTTTCTTCTTAGTAGCCGCATATATTTTAATGAGTTCGTTCGGAGTATATCCTTTATTTCCCCATAATCTTGTATTATTACAGCAATCCGTAAACAAAATAACCAATTTATTTAAGTATTTTTCATCAATAATAACATTGTATTTATCAAGAACATCAAAGTAACTTTGCATAGACAAATCTTCGGCAAATTCTCGATGCAAATCATACATCAATGGATTAATTACATAACCCGGAACGTTGCATTTATTCATAAGGAATTTTGATAAATCTATTAATTGCTTTGTATTTTCGTAATAATTCCACTCCGCATATTTCAGAAATTCATTTCTTGCGGGAATATATCTCGGTTTACCGACTGTATCTCGTATTAATTCCTTGGCTCCCGCAAAATCATCCTCTTCCAAAATCTTCGTGTATAACGTATTCTGCCCAAAGGCAATAAACGCTATTTATATTTAGGTGTTTTAAATACACGGCGAAATTTGTGTCCACATCTGTTTTCAATTTGTTTTGCGAGTTAAAAATTTCTACAAGCTCCTTTTGGGGTATAACGCCCTATAAATTTACTGCCGCCTGTGCATAATTATGAATTAAATCCGCATAACCTTTTACAGCAAAAAATTCGTCTTTTCTAAATTATTATATAATTCCTTAATTTCATCGGGAATCATAAACAAATGTCCGCCTTCAACTTTCTCGACATACACAAATCCCAGATTTTCGGAAATAACATTTTTTTCCGCAATAACACTGCATTTCAACCCGCCATCGCTTTCGTCTACCCTTCTGTAAAAATTCCATGTTTCGAAACTCAGTATATATATATGTGTTCCTCAAACAATTCTTTCGTTTGTAAAGCCTTCACGCAAGCATCAGTCAATTCACCCTTTTTCATTTGTTTTGCTCCATTTCCCGTATAAATTTACATCATCTACACGTCTTGAAACATTCCTGTTTTATGAAACCGCAAAGAATTGCGAAGCAATTCATACTACATATATTTAATAATACACAAGTCAAAACCTATAATTTTTAAATATCTTCTTTCTGCACACCGTCACTTTATGGCAATCACCTTATCAACATCATCCACATGACACACGTTATACAGAAATTTTTTATTTAATTTATCGTTATCGAACAAAAAAATACTCTTTTCGGTATTTGTCATAATAACTTTTCTTATTGCCGTCTGTTCGATATTATTATCGGATATAACGCCGTCCTCCGACAATCCCTTAGACGAGAAAAACGCCACATCTATATTAAATTGCCTTGCATACTGCTCGGCGATTGAGCCTACAAAACACATATCACCGTTACAATATTCACCGCCTATCAAAAAACACTTAAGATGTAATTTCGATGCTAAAAGCAGCGCTTTTATGGAATTTGTCACGATTTTGATATTTTTGAATTTTACCAAATGTGCCACCACATACTGACAGGTTGACGAGCTGTCTATATAAATCGTCATATCATCTCTTACATATTCGGCTGCCTCTTTGGCTAAGGCTTTTTTGTTTTCTTCATTTACGAAAAATCTCCGTGAAATTGACATATCGGCATCATCGCGCATCAAAACTGCACCGCCCCTGTACCTTTTAACTATACCCTGCCCCTCCAATTCCTTTAAATCTCTGCGAATTGTCATATCTGATACATACAGACTTTGCGCCAGCTCGGATACAGATACTCTGTCCTTTTTGTATAAAATTTCTATAATATCATTTTGCCTTTCATTATGCAGCATGCGAAATCACCTGTTTACAAAAATGTTAGTTTTCAACATTTCAAACAACTGTTGTGTTCGTAATGTTTTTATGCTAAAATTATACAGTAAAAAATTTCTAATGTCAAGGGAGTCGACAGCTGTGTACATATTTATACAAATGATAGGATTTTTGGGTATTACGGCAAGCGTGATATCCTTCCAATGCAAAAGACACGATAAAATCATGCTTTTCCGAACGCTTAACGAGTTTATATTTGCGATACAATATTTTATGCTGGGAGCATATACCGGAATGGCAATGAACCTTGTGGGCTGTGTCAGAAATTACATTTTTTCAAATCAAATAAAAAATGATAAAAATACGACAAATTCAATCGTATTCTTCGCAATACTGTTTTTGGTATTCGGCATTGTTTCATGGCAGGGACCTAAAAGCATATTGATTATAGTAGCTAAAATATTGTCCACTATGGCATATGGCAATAAAAACACCACATCTGTACGCTGTACTATCCTTGTGACAAGTACAAGCTGGCTGATATATAATGCAAGCATATTTTCAGTCGCAGGTGTTTTGTGCGAAGCATGTACCCTCGCGTCGATAATCGCCGGATTGATACGCATTGATATAATTCCTGCACTGTCCAAAAGACGATAAACCAAGTGGCAAATCATAAAATAATCCTAATAAATTTTGAAAAAAACAGGGTAATAAAAGAGCCGAGCTGCAAAAATCTGACTTTTGCAGCTCGGCTTTTATTTGTAAAATATCGCTCGGTACCTTTTCAGCAAAGCGAAGGCTTTTTCATAGCTTTAATTTTATTTTACGATTTCAATATCGCATATCGGTGTCATGTCGTCCAGATTGTCCCAAACCATAACCTTTGCGGTTGTGTATGCTTTGTCGCTTGTGAAGGATATGTCATTGCCGCTACAAATGGCTGATTGCATTTCAACAAAGCCGTTGTCATTGTGTAATGCAAGCATTACAGTATTGCCATTTTCGATATTTATCGGCTTGATTGTAAATGTCTTGCCGTTTCATATATTTTTTAAGCAATCGGCATAAGTTTTTGTTTAAAAATATAACTCGAATTTTACCTTTCAGCTTAACTTGTGCTTGTCCCTAATGTACGGCTTCATAAGTTATATAGGGTAATTCTCCAACTCGGATTCCGGTTGAACATATCGTCTGCATAATAAGATACAATTTTTCATTTTTCTTATCTTTTGCAACCTTGAGTAGTCTTTCGTATTCAGCTTTTGTCAGTTCCTTATCCTGTTTTGCATATAATTGTCTTTGAATTTTTAAAGTCTTTACCCGACACTTAAACCACTCATTAAAGTCAAAGAAATAATTAAGCGATGAAAGTATTGAGTTCACACTTGCGGGGGCATACTTGTCGCAAAGCATTTCCTTATATTCCAACACAAGCGATTTTTCTGTTCTTCTTCCGCAAAGCCAATTCATAAATGCCAAAACATCTCGTATATATTTTTCTACCGTAGCCTTTGATTTTTCTTTCTCAACCAAATATATCCTATATCTTTGAATCAAATCATTTGTTATTATTTCCATTTTAAACGACTCCCTTCAGCAGCTTAAACATTTTCAATTCTTATCGCATTAATTGCATGTTCATTATAGCATACACCAAACAATAAACCGTCGTTATAACGGATAATACCCATGATTTTAAGAAAAAAGATACTCAATAACATAGAAACAAGAAATCGCTAAAAAAACAGACCGAAATCACTAAAAAATTAGTTTTCGGTCTGTTAATTTATAAAATTTTATTAATTGCCAAGCGCATCAAACAATGCTTTAGCGCCGCCTGCCATAGCGGTATTTGCCGCCGAGCCATCATCGCTGTAGCCATTGGCAAATGCGACAAACATATAATTGCCATTCGGCGCATGAATAATTGCCGCATCAAACATCTCATTTGAATTTGAGAGCGATACATTTGCTACCGCCGTTTCGTACGGAAGCAGATTTCGAGTTCTGGTACTTACCCGGCACTGTCTCATACGTTTATACAAGTCGCTGTATGGGAACAGCTTGCTCTTATTATAAAAATTCTGCATAAGTGTGATAACGTCATTTATACTCGTATAGCTTCCGTTCGGATTTCCATCGGAAACAGCACCGCCGAAGTACGTCGAAGAATATCCCTTTGAACTCATATATGCATTAAGCTTTTCGGGCGTAAAATAATTTATCAATGTATTCGCCGCATCCACACTGCCTTCACGTATAAGCTTATCTATCAGGCTGTTTCCGCTTTGCCCTGCCACATTTGTATCATAATCAAATTCACCCGTATAAATTTTAGCACATATATATTCCGTCAAAAACGCACCGAGCGCAGCGGAATTGCTGATTTTATCGGTATTTTTCACATACTTGTAGCTGCCGTCCATAAGATAAATTCCATAGGCATATGTACCGCTAAGCTTTTCAAAGTGCTTATCAACAGCTTTCGAATATGCATTTTCCGTACCTTCAACAGGATATTTCGGAGTTACTTTTTTGGTTGATGACTTTTTTGTTGAAGTCTTTTTGTCCGAAGTTTTTTTCGTCGAAGATTTTTTTTCGGTGGTTTTTTCTTTTTTAGCGGTTGATTTCGCTTTTTTTGTATCGGTATCTTTATTGGTCTTTGGCTTTTCGGCGGATTCCTTCGTTTCCGTTTTCTTTTCATGTACAACGGCAGTGGTTTTTATTTCCGGCTTTTCATCGTTGCCGTCATAATTAACCCACACTCGTACGATAAGTCCCACAAAAATACATAAGACTGCTATAATGACTACACATACCGCCAAAAAAATATTATTTTTATTATTCTTTCTTTTCTGCATGGTGGACAGTGGCTTTCTGCCCGTATTTACAAATAGAGAACTGCTGTTAAATCTCATGGCAATACCCCTTACTATTAGATTATGTATATAGTATATCACGATATGATGATATAATCAAACATTTTTTGCTTAAAATAAAAATAAGATGCCCCAAGCTGTTTTACAGCGGGACATCATTATTTAAATTAAATCAATAATCTTTTTGCTTATAATTTATCAAATATATTTTTCCGCACTTGACGCATCAAAGTTAATGACACTGTCAAGGAAGCACATTCCGCAATCGGAAATGCCCACCAAATGGCATTTAAGTTGCCTGTAAGCGACAAAAGATACGCTATCGGTATGAGCACAAACAGCTGTCTGGCTACGGAAATATAAAGTGCATACATACCCTTTCCGACTGCCTGGAAAACAGATATTGACACGATTGTGATACCTGCCAAAAGAAAGCTTATGCTTATCGTCCTAAGTGCCGGAATACCAATCGTCAGCATCTGCTCCGATGCCTTGAACATCTTAAGCAGCGTAGCCGGAACTGTCTGGAATATAGAGAAGCCCAAAACCATAAATGCCATGGCATATATACGGCACAGATGTATGGTTTTCTTGATTCTTTCGGGATACTTGGCACCCAAATTATACGCTATTATGGGAACCATACCGTTATTCAAGCCGAATACCGGCATAAATATGAAGCTCTGCAATTTAAAATAAACACCGAACACAGCCGCCGCTGTAGATGTAAATGCAATCAATATCTTATTCATGCAGAAGGTCATAACAGAACCGATAGACGCCATTAAAATAGACGGAACTGCTACCGAATATATTTTCTTGACTATATCTGCCTGCGGACGCATCTCGGATAATTTAAGATTAATCTCATGATTGAGCTTATGATTCAATACAAATGCAATAAGCATCGCAATTATCTGACCTATAACGGTCGCCGCTGCGGCACCTGCTATACCCATTTTCGGGAACGGTCCTATTCCGAAAATCATACACGGGTCGAGAATAATATTTATAACTGCGCCTATACCCTGACTGCACATGGTACACACGGTCCGTCCGGTGGACTGTAAAAGTCTTTCAAAGCAAAGCTGTCCGAACATTCCGAATGAAAACAAAGTACATATTCTGAGATAGACTGTACCGTATTCTACAATTTTGGCAGAATCCGTCTGCATTCCGAAATAAATCTTTGAAAAGAAAAATCCCAATAACGCAAAAACCAAGAAATTCATAAAATTAAGAAAAACTGCTATATTAGCGGTCTTATCGGAATACTTGTAGTTTTTCTCGCCGAGATAACGTGACAAAAGCGAATTTATACCCACGCCCGTTCCTGTTCCGAATGCAATCATAAGATTTTGAAACGGAAAAGCTAGTGATACCGCTGTAAGCGCATCTTCATTTATCTGAGCCACAAATATACTGTCTACTATATTATACAACGCCTGCACAAGCATAGACACAATCATCGGTAACGATATATTGATTATAAGCTTGTTTACATCCATAACCCCCATTTTATTTTCACGTATTTCTCCCATATATTGTCCTCCTTCAATATAAAAATAAAAAATTCGCCGGATTTTAGCCCGACGAAATTTATGATACCATGTATTGCATAAAAAGTCAATTTATGCTTTACACATAAAACTTTCATAAAAGCAGCGTATATTTGGTGAGAATTAATTCAAACTCATACTTTGGAATCCGATGGCTTTTCCGAGTATCCACGTCTGACTGAGCTCATCGCCCGAAACATACATCGGCTGATATGCGGGATTCTCCGCCACCAGCATAAGCCCCTCGGGAGTTTTGTACACCCTCTTTAAGGTAGCTTCATCGCCTATTACCACAGCCGCTATCTCTCCGTCATCGACTACGCTCTGCTGCTTAATAAATACGATATCCCCGTCGGCTATACGCGCATTAATCATACTGTCACCCCTTGCGGTAAGGCAAAAATCGGCATTTGCATTTTCGCCCGTCGCTATGACGTACTCATATTCCTCATTGCAAAAAATCGGAACGCCGCACGCTATCGAGCCAAGCATACGAATTTTTTTGATTTGTTGCGACGTAGAAGAACCGACTTCAAACGGTACCGTTTCATACCCATATAAAAGATAGTCAGTGGAAACGCTTAATATACGTGCGATAATCGCCACAGTATCCGCCTGAGGCTTCTGAAAACCCGTTTCCCATTTACTTATCATAACTCTGTCTGTCTTAAGATTATATTGATTACGCAGAATATCGGTAAGCATTGCCTGCGTAATGTGCTTATCCTTACGTGCCCTTTTCAATCTATCACCGAATTCAGACATGCGATAACCATCTCCTTTTCAAAAATGTGTCGATAAAATCAACTTTTCTATATTAATAGAATAACACATATGTTTCGCAAAAGCAACACTTTTTTTGAATTTTTTAATTTTTTTCAAAAAATGTGTTGACAACGACAACTTTTGGTGTTATTATAAATGTGTCGAAATCGAAAACAATAAATTTATTTGTTTTTTTGTCGAAAAAAATTATACATATTATTTATTTGAAGGGAGCATGTGTGATTATGAATAAAATTATTAAAAGCATAGATTTTTCATCATTTTTAAAGGTATTGACTCCTCTGTTTCTTCTTTTGACAGGCTCAGTACTGGAAAATATGATTTTTTAGTTTACAAATCGAGCGAGGTAGTGTACAATGGAAAGGAAGCTCATCTGTCCGGCTTGCGGACAAGAATTTAAAACTGCAAAAAACGCACAGAAATATTGTTCGCCAAAATGCAGAAGAAAAGCGAATTATGAAGCTGTACACCAAAGGCAGGATATATTCAAATGTGCCTGGTGCGGAAAGGAATTTGAATCCGACAGGACCAGAAAATACTGCTGCAGTGAATGTAGGATAATAGCAAACAAACCATACGCAAAGCGAAAGCCGATGCGCGAACCGCAGTATAAACTCAGCCAGATTGCCGTTTTATGCCGCAGCATGGGAATGAGCTACGGACAGTACGTGAGCAAATATCAATTATAACAGACGAGGTTGCACAATGCATGACGAACTGACTTCAGCGGATATCAAAAAAATGAAAGAGGAAATCGAATACCGTATTCTCACCATGCGTCCGAAGCTTATAGAAGAAGTTAAACGAACACGGGAATTCGGCGATTTAAGTGAAAATTTCGAGTATAAAGAGGCAAAAAAGAATAAAAATCGTAACGAAAGCCGCATAAGATACTTGAACAATATGATTCGTACGGCAAAAATTATAGATGAAAGTTCCGACGACGGAAGTATCGGAATTAATGACATAGTGGAATGTTATATCCCCGACATGGAGCTTGACATGACGGTGCGCATTGTAACCACTGTAAGAAACGATGCTTCAAAAGGTTTGATAAGCAAAAGCTCACCATTCGGTTCGGCTATATTCGGGAAATTTGAAGGTCAGACCGTGACGGTTAATTCACCTGACGGAAACTATGATGTTAAGATTAAAAAAGTCACCAAATCTCCCGATGACGAGCCGGGCGATATTGCTCCGTATTAAAAGTTTATTCGACGTTTTTCGCCCATTTAATATAGCATATATACACCAACCGCATAGTTGAACAAAAATTCAATTATGCGGTTTTTTCTTTTATATATAATCAACAA
>CAYRGA010000080.1:0-8619 GCA_964423705.1 uncultured Oscillospiraceae bacterium | reverse complement strand
CGACTCTGTCTGCCCGCATAAAATCCGTTTCCGTTTGGATAATGCCGATGCGGACAACCCCGTCCGCCAGTTGATGTTTTTCCCGTTATATGTGTTTAACCCTTGATGGTAGGGGCAGACGACTCTGTCTGCCCGCACAAAATCCGTTTCCGTTTGGATAATGCCGATGCGGACACGTATAGGGCAGGTTTACCACCTCATCCGAATTTTGCTTCGCAAAATCCACCTTCCCCTCCCCCGGGGAAGGCTTCAGGCAGACAGAGTCGTCTGCATCGGCATTGCCTAAACGGCAAAGCCTTACTCGCCTTCGGCTCAGACAAGCGTTAAACGATTGCCACAGGCATGCAGCACACCTACGGTACAGCGCGATATATCGATTCAATTTATATCGGGCGACCACACGAGGTCGCCCCTACTATTGACAAAAAAACAAAAAAAGAAACCATGGCAAAGCCATGGTTTCCCTTTTATTAAGTCAAAGACTTGAGAATTGATTAATCTTCAATTACGTTAGCTTCGATTTCTTCAGGAATAACAACTTCCTCAACCGGAGCTTCTACAACCTCTTCAACTTCCTCAACTACTGCAGACGGAGCTATAGGTGTTGTAGGAGCTGTTGCACCGATCTTTTCAACATCAACGTTGAAACCTTTAACAGTGCTCGGTGTAACTCTCTTATTGAAGGAGTAGATATCAACTACAGAACCGTTTACGAGTCTTACAAATACGATAGTAGCTTCATCATCTGTAGTTGCATCTGTATCGTTATCATCATAGTAGTAAGCATCTTCAGCCATGAAGTCTTCTGTTTCAATTACAACGTTTCTGCTGTTAGCATCGTTGTAAGTGTATTTGTTAGAATCAGCCTTAGATACAGAGATTGTCTCGTTGATACCGGCATTATCCTTGATTTCGATTGTTTCACCCTTAGAAGTATTAGCCTTCTTAGAGTTAGCAATGTAACCCATCATGAATACGTTATCGTCGCTGAACTCACCGAATGTTGCCTGGTCAACATCCAAAACGCCGTTCTTAATTACACCGATTACAACGTAATCAGATACAACGCCTTCAGCGTTAGCATTGAATGCGAATACAGAACCTACATCCAAATCATCATAATCATAATTACCTGCAGCTACTTCAGAATCGTCGTTGAAGGTTACAGTTCCTTCTTCTTCGTCCTGAACATAAGTTACATTGATGATGTCCTGACCGTCAGCATCTTTACTCTTAGTAACGTCTGTTACTATTGCAAGACCTACATCGTCAGAGAACTGAGTACCACCCTTAGTGATAATGAACAAGGAGTTTTCTCCGTCCTTATCATTAAGAACATAACCTTCGTATTCTACATCGTCTACGAGGTAGCTGATGTCTGTAGCGTATACATCGTCAGCATCTGTCTTGTTGATGTTAAATACTACTACATCATCTTCAAGAGTTTTCTTGTCGATAATCTGTGTAGAATCTTTGTAATCACCCTTAACAGCTACTACAGTACCTGCAGCTTTGTCAAGGCTCTTGATTTCGCCCTTAGCGTTTGTCTTGAAGGAAACAACTCTTGCAGCTGTCTTGTTCAAGCTGTTCAACTCAGCGAATTTAACCTTATTAATGTTGGCTGCACCGCTGAAGTTTGTTGTGATATAAGTTTTGAAAGCTGTATCAGCAGAAGTTGTGAATGTGTATGTTACTACACCGTCTTTTTCTGTGAGAAGCTTAACTTCGTAACCATCGTCGAAGGAGCTGCTGGACTCAGCGAACTCAAGGATATAACCGTAGTTCTTGCTTGCAGCGCTGCCGTCGAAGTCGATGATCTTACCGGTCATACCGATCCAGAATGTACCTTCATCGTCGATTGCAAGACCGAAATCATCATAGTATACTTCACCGTCGATTGTAACAGTTTTCTTACCGTTCTTTGTGCTTGTAGCTTCAACGGTACCAGTTACGCTGTTGTCACCGAGGTTGATGATTCTGATATACTTATCATAGTTTTTGAACATTGCATAGTTTGCGCTGTCAGATACTACAGCTACTACATCGTCTTCTGCGAAGTCAGCAAGTTCGATTGCATTTCCGTTGATGTCTTCAAAGATGATTGTATCATCTTCATCATCGAAGTCAAATGTTACTGTGCACTGATCTGTAACGAGCTTATCTTTAGCTGCTTCTACAGAGTCAACCTTTGTAGAATAATACTGAGTAGCTACGATAGTATCATACTTAGTATCGCCTGTGTTTTCAACAAATGTGAGCTCGATATCTTCTGCATAATCACTGATTGAAGAATCATAGAGTGCAGCATTGATAGCAGCATAACCTGTTGAAGCTGCTTTCTTATTGAAAGCGATGCTTGCTCTTGCATCAAGCTTTAATGTCTTTGTCTTGTTGTTTTCATCATAGTATTCAACTTCGATACCGTTTGTACCCTTGTCGGTGATAGTTTTGATATCGTCGCTGAGGATTTCGAATGTTTCGCCGATGTCGGAAGCAACTATAGCGAGTACATAGTACTTACCGGAAATCTTCTCAACATAAACGTCTACATTCTGGTGCTGATAGCTTTCAATGTTAGAACCATTGATTTTGAAGTTGATGGTGTTGTCAGAACCCATAACGTTCTGGAAACCATCACTTCTCTTTTCGCCATACATACCGAACTCGTAATCATCGGAGTTCTCTGTAAGCTTAACAGCGATTTCGTCGCCATCTTTTTCACCTACAACACCTGTAGCGATGTAGATATCTCTGTCAGTGAGGAGTGTAGCGTAGTCACGATCGTTTTTACCATCGAGAACTTCGTACTTCTCATCTGTACCGAAGGATGTCTGATCCATCTTAGGTGTGGTGAGAGCGTTGTAAACGAGCTGTGCAACTGTGCTTCTGGGAGCTTCAGCTGTAGCTGTAACGCCTGCTGTGATTTTGTACTGGTTAGCTACTACGAGGTAACCTGTAGGATAGCCGCCTTTTGTAGCAGCCATGGGCTCGAAACCTAAAGCACAAACGAGCATCTTAACAGCCTGTTCGTAAGTAACCTTATCTTCGGGACCGAAGGTACCGTCGCCGTAACCGTTGATGATGCCGTTCTGAGTAGCGAGGTTAATGTAACCTGAAGCCCAGTGGTCAGCAGCTACATCAGTAAACTGAGTAGCACCTTTGGCACCGTTTGCTGCATTTTCAAGTCCTAACGCACGGCATACAACAGCAGCAAATTCTGCTCTTGTGATGGTGTTATCAGGATTGAAGTTTCCTAAATCGTCGCCCTGGAGTATACCGAGAGCTGACAAGAGTTCTACTGCACCTGCGTAATTAGCATTAGCATCAACGTCTGCATAGTTAGCGAAAGCTACTACAGAGAACATCATTGAAAATGCGAGTACGAGTGCGAGCACTTTTTTGAGATTTCTCATATTCTCAAATCCTCCTTAATAAAATTTTTTTGAAAGAGATTTGGTTTAGAGTTAAGCCGCATCTCTTTCATATACTGCTTAACCTTTGTGTTAGGTATTACCCTAACCTTGGCATGATTATAGCATTACAAAATTCCATAGTCAATGCCGCATTTATTGTTGTAACAAAACTGTAAAAATAGAGTAATCTATGTTACATTTTTGCTATAACCGTGTAATTATGGTGTGAATTTTGCTGTCAATTACGTAGGAATACCCCTACAAATACATGTTATAACGCGTTACCGTAACACCTGAATTTACCCAATTCATGAGGGGTTGAACACATGTCACAGGAAAATATCCATTTGTATATAACCTTCACCTTCTTAGGGAAAGGCAACGGGCAGACCGGGTCGTCTGCACCGGCATTGCCTAATAGGCAAAGTCTTACTCGCCTTCGGCTCAGACAAGCGCTAAACGATTGCCACAGGCAATCAGCGCCCCTGCAATATACCTCAGCAATAATTTTATGCAATATGTCATTTGTGTGCCCCGCACAATCCGTAGGGGTGACCACATGGGGTCACCCGTCTACAAACACAAAACTATTTATCCTCGGCAGCTGCGCGTATAAAATCTCTAAAGAGCGGATGTGCTCTATTCGGTCTGGATTTAAACTCGGGGTGGAACTGCACACCGACGAACCACTTATGGTCAGCGACCTCCACGATTTCCACCAATCTGCCGTCCGGAGATGTACCGGATATTGTAAGTCCTGCTTTTATCAAATCTTCCTTAAAGTCATTATTAAACTCAAATCTATGTCTATGTCTTTCGTGGATGAGTGTTTCAGCGTATATATCTATGCATCTTGCACCGGGTTTAAGCTCACACGGATACTGACCGAGGCGCATAGTACCGCCCATATCCTCGATATTCTTCTGGTCCGGCATGATATCTATAACCGGATGCTTTGTTTCCGGATTAAGCTCAGTGCTGTTCGCATCCGCATAGCCGAGGACATCGCGTGCATACTCTATCACCGAGAGCTGCATACCCAGGCATATACCGAAGAAGGGAACATTATTTTCGCGGGCATATTTAATGGAATAAATCATCCCCTCGATTCCCCTATCACCGAAACCGCCGGGAACTATGATACCGTCGCAATCCGCGAAAATCTCACTGCAATTATCCTCAGTCACCGTTTCGGAATCAACCCACTTTATATCTACATCGGCATCGTTTTCTATACCGCCGTGCTTAAGTGATTCCACTACGCTGATATACGCATCATGAAGAGCCACATACTTACCCACAAGCGCGATTTTCACTTTCTTTGAAAGGTTAAGTGCCTTATTAACCATATCGCTCCACTCTGTGAGGTCGGGTTTTTCAAGGCTCAAGCCCAAACGCTTGCACACAGCCTCGGCAAGTCCTGCATCCTCCAGCATAAGCGGAACTTCATAAAGGAGCGAAGCATCCATATTTTCTATTACGCAGCCGGGCTTTAAATTACAGAAAAGCGCTGTTTTATCCTTAAACTCCTCGCTGAGCGGATGCTCCGTACGGCAAACTACCACATCGGGCTGTATGCCGAAGCCGAGGAGCTCCTTTACGCTGTGCTGAGTAGGCTTACTCTTCTGTTCACCGCTCATAGAAAGGTACGGCACGAGCGTAACGTGAATATACATGCAGTTTTCTCTGCCGACATCCGACGAAACCTGACGTATAGCTTCTATATAAGGCAAGCTCTCTATATCGCCCACTGTACCGCCGATTTCCGTTATAACAATATCGGTATCGGTATGCTTTGCAACAGAATAGATTTTTTCTTTTATTTCGTTTGTAATATGAGGTACCACCTGAACCGTACCGCCGAGGTAATCTCCGCGTCTTTCCTTAGAAATAACAGACCAGTACACCCTTCCCGTGGTGACATTGCTGTCTTGGCTGAGACTCTCATCGATAAATCTCTCATAGTGACCGAGATCAAGGTCTGTTTCCGCGCCGTCATCCGTTACGAACACTTCCCCGTGCTGACAAGGGTTCATGGTTCCCGGGTCTACATTTATGTACGGATCGAACTTCTGAATGGTAACCTTATGACCGCGGTATTTAAGCAGTCTGCCAAGTGAAGCGGCAGTAATACCCTTACCCAATCCCGACACAACGCCGCCTGTTACAAAAATATACTTAACCGCCATGATTCTTTCTCCTTTTTATTTATTATCGAAAAACACATACTATCTTATTGTATAATTTTACGGCAAATATGTCAAGGTCTTTTTCGACTTTTTTATTTTTATTATACATTTTTCGACTTTTTAATTTAAAAAATCCGACGGCGCATGGTCTATGCCGTCGGATAAATTACGTTTGTTTTGAGCTATTGTACGGATTTCAGAAATTCCTTGCCGCAGTTTACGGCATATTCCACGGCTTCCTTTGCAGGTCCGCCTATGACCTTACGGTCATTTACGCAGGTTTCGAGTGAAATGGCATCGTATATGTCATTTTCTATGATATCCGAACAGCTTTTAAATTCTTCAAGTGTAAAGTCACAAAGGGCTTTATTGTTTTGAATCGCATACAGAACCATCTTACCTATAACCTCATGCGCCTGTCTGAACGGCATGCCTTTTTTAACCAGGTAGTCTGCGGCATCGGTAGCATTTGTGAAGCCTTGTCCCGCACCCTTATACATATTGTCCTTATTGATTTTCATGGTGGCTATCATTTTCTCAAAAACAGGTATGCAGAGTTTAACGGTGTCGACTGCATCAAAGATACACTCCTTATCCTCCTGCATATCCTTATTGTATGCAAGCGGAATCCCCTTCATCACTGTTAAAATAGCTGTAAGGTCACCGTACACTCTGCCGATTTTGCCGCGGATAAGCTCGGCTACATCGGGGTTCTTTTTCTGCGGCATTATAGAGCTTCCGGTAGAGCAGGAATCGTCCATTTCGACGAACGAAAATTCGTTTGTGTTCCACAAAATAAGCTCTTCGCAGAAGCGGCTGAGGTGCATCATGCATATCGAAAGTGCCGATGCAAGCTCTATCACAAAGTCGCGGTCGGACACGCCGTCAAGTGAATTAAGCGTAACAGAGTCGAACCCGAGCTCATCTGCCACAGCCTGTCTGTCAAGCGGGTACGTGGTCGCTGCAAGCGCACCGGAGCCCAGGGGCATCACGTTTGTACGTTTATATGTATCGTCAAGACGGCCGATATCTCTTTTAAACATTTCAAAATATGCCATAAGGTGATGTGCCAGCGTTATCGGCTGAGCCTTCTGCATGTGAGTATAGCCGGGCATAATGGTATCCATATGCTTTTCCGCAATCGAGATAAGAGTGTTTTCAAGGCTCAAAAGCATTTTTTTGATGTCTTGAATCTCATCTTTAAGGTACATTCTGATATCGAGTGCGACCTGGTCGTTTCTGCTTCTTCCGGTGTGGAGCCTTTTACCCACATCTCCTATGCGGCAGGTAAGGATAGTTTCCACATTCATGTGGATATCTTCGGCATCGACCATAAATTCGACCTTGCCGTTTTCTATATCCTCCAGGATTTTTTTGAGCTCAGCCACTATTTTTTCGCTGTCCTCCTTCGGGATAATCCCCTGCTTTCCAAGCATTCCGGCATGTGCTATACTTCCCATTATATCTTGCCTGTACATTCGTTTATCAAATCTTATGGAAGAATTGAAATCATCAACCAAAACATCGGTCGCCTTCGCAAATCTTCCGCCCCATAATTTTGCCATTTTATTTTCCTCCGTTTGCTTAGAATTTATTATTCATCAATCAAAAAATAAGAATCCGCCGCTTTTTCGGCGGATTCTTACCAAAGTATATCATACCTTATAAAAATCAGTCAAGATTATTATTCTTTTTCATCATTGCACGAACCTTGAGCGGCAAGCCGAACAGATTTATAAAGCCTTCGCTGTCCTTGTGGCTGTAGAGTTCTTTGCTGTCGCCAAAGGAAGCGATGTTTTCGTTGTAGAGTGAATATTGTGATTTCGCTCCTGCCGGTGTGCAGTTTCCTTTGTAGAGCTTAAGTCTTACGGTACCTGTCACATACTTGTCCATTTCGTCATACATAGCGGACATTGCCTCTCTCAACGGAGTAAACCATTTGCCGTCATATACAAGCTGTGAGAACTGTGTCTGGCTAAGTCTTTTAAATGCCTGAGTGTCACGGTCAAGGCAGAGGTATTCAAGCTCCTGAATAGCGGTGTAAAGTATTGTACCGCCGGGTGTTTCATATACACCTCTTGACTTCATGCCGACAAGTCTGTCCTCCACGATATCCGCTATACCTACGCCGTTAGCTCCGCCGAGTTCATTAAGCTTCTCCACGAGCGGACGGGGAGCGAGCTTCTCGCCGTTTACGGAAACGGGTTCACCTGCTTCAAAGCCAATCTCAACATAAGTCGGTTCGTCCGGAGCCTTTTCCGGAGATACACCGAGCTTAAGAAGACTGTCAAACTGAGGTTCATTCCACGGGTCTTCCAAATCCATACCTTCGTGGCTTATGTGCCATATATTGCGGTCACGTGAATACAAATCCTTCTTTGTTACAGGAACTTCTATTCCGTGTGCCTCTGCGTAGTCCACAGCATCCTCTCTGGATTTGATATCCCAGATTCTCCAAGGTGCGATTATCTTGAGTGACGGGTCAAGAGCTTTGATTCCGAGTTCAAAACGCACCTGGTCGTTACCCTTACCTGTAGCACCGTGGCAAATGGCAACAGCGCCCTCTTTATGTGCTATCTCAACGAGCTTCTTCGCTATTATCGGTCTTGCGTGTGATGTGCCGAGGAGATATTTACCCTCATACATTGCGCCCGATTTAAGTGTGGGGAATATGTAGTCCTTAACGTAATCGTCACGCAAATCTGCAATGTAGCATTTCAATGCACCGGATTTGATGGCACGTTCTTCAAGTCCGTCGGTTTCCTTTCCCTGTCCAACGTCACCGCAGACACAAACTACATCATAGTTATAGTTTTCTTTCAACCACGTTATTATAATGGACGTATCAAGTCCGCCGCTGTATGCTAAAACAACTTTTTCTTTTGACATATTGATTTTCCTCCCGATTTGGTATATTATTAGTATACATAGATTATACTGCAAAACTTTGGTATAATCAAGTGTAAAAAATGCATAAATATGCAAAATATTTAAAAAAATAATGTATAATATTCATA
>CAYRGA010000079.1:0-8842 GCA_964423705.1 uncultured Oscillospiraceae bacterium | reverse complement strand
CATCTACGATTATATTTTATGATTACCTATAATATATAAAAATTAGGGAGACATGCAAAAATTGAAAACAAAGAAACTTTTATCGGCGATACTGGCGATAGCTTTGATGCATCACAGAGCGAATTGGGCGAAAGGAAGATAACCTCAAATACAGATATCGCGCTCTTCGACGGTGACAAGATTTTCCTTTTGGATAATGTGGATGATATCACACCTGTGTGCGAAGCATATGTAATTAAATAATTTTTGTACTTTTATAAAACGGGCGGAGTTGTTTCCGCTCGTTTTGTGTTTTACGGCAAAATGCAGAACGACTATTTTAAGGCTTCTCCTTGAGGAGAGGTTCCGCCGCAAGCGGAGGTGAAGTGTATGTGCGATGATTGTCGATGGCAATCGTTTAGCGCTTGTCTGATCTGAAGGCGAGTAAGGCTTTGCCGTTTAGTCAATGTCGGGGCGGACGACCCTGTCCGCCCACGTACAGGGTGATTAAATTATGCGTATTATGCCGGTTACCACCTCATCCGAAATTTGCTGTGCAAAATCCACCTTTCCCTCCCGCAGGGGAAGGTATTGTACAGACGAACACACATTATAATGCGTTACCGCAATATCCAAAATTACACATAAATTCATGTAGGGGCGGACGACCCTGTCCGCCCGCGTATCGACATCACCCCATCAAAAAAAAATATGTTGAAATAATGTTGATTATGGTATATAATGAAGTAAATTAATTTTACCCGTGAAATAAAGTTGATTATGTATAAACAATTTGATATTGGAGGTAACGAATATGAAAAAAATCCTAATTAACGAAAGCAAAAGCTTCTACAAGGCAAATCTTCACTGCCATTCCAGCATTTCCGATGGCAGCAAAACTCCCGAGGAAATCAAGGAAATGTATACGGAACACGGCTATTCGATAGTGGCTTACACAGACCACGATGTTCTGCTGGATCACAGCGACCTGTGCGATGAGAAATTCCTTGCACTTAACGGTTACGAAATGGAAATAACTGACGAAGGCAAAACGACACGATGTTGCCATTTGTGTTACATCGCGCTGAAAAAGGATAATCTGCACCAGGTGTGCTATCACCGTGAAAAGTATTTGTTCGGCAATGCCCCAAAATACAAGGATGTGCTGAAATTCGATGAATCAAAGCCGAATTTTGAGCGTAAATATACGTCGGAATGTATAAACAAAATGATTGCCGAAGGCAGAAACAATGGTTTTTTCGTCACATATAACCACCCTTCGTGGTCACTCGAATGTTACAATGAATACAGTAAATATCACGGAATGAACGCGATGGAAATATGCAATTACGGTTGTGTCGAAGCGGGATATCCCGACTACAATGAAAAGGAATACGACGACATTCTGCGCGGCGGAGAGAGGATTTTTTGCATAGCGACAGATGATAATCATAATCACCGCGAAGATTCATTCGGAGGATTCACTGTGATTAACGCAGAAAAGCTCGACTATGACGTGGTGGCAAAGGCACTGACCGACGGCTGCTTCTATGCATCCGAAGGACCGAAAATACATAGTCTTTGGTATGAGGACGGCAAAATTCACGTAGAAGGCTCTGCTGTGGCAAATATTCGTCTGAACACCGGCATAAGACGTACGGAAATAGTGTATTCCGAGGACGAAAAAGGCGTGACATCGGCGGTGTTCAATGTGGATGAATCCGATAATTACGTCAGAATCACACTGACGGATTTTTCGGGAAAACATGCAAACACAAACGCATATTTTGTGGATGATTTAATGCGGAAATAATACATAATTGAAAAGGGGACAGCATGAAATATTCAACATACTTATTTGATTTTGACGGCACCTTGGTCGACTCGATGCCGGCATTTGTTTCGGTTATGCTCAGCATACTTGACGACTGCGATGTAAAGTACGCAAATGACATTTTAAAGATTATCACACCGCTGGGTTACAATGGTGCGGCAGAGTATTTTAAAAAGCTCGGCGTTGATATGACTGTGGATGAAATCACTGCTGTCATGAAGGAGCGAGCACGCGATAAATACGCCTACAGCATACCGGCAAAGGAAAATGTTATTTCGGTTTTAAGAAAGCTAAAAGCCGACGGAGCAGACCTTAACGTCTTGACCGCCAGTCCTCACAGCATGCTTGACCCGTGCTTGAAACGCCTTGAGATATACGATATCTTCACAAACGTGTGGTCTTGCGATGACTTCTGCACCACGAAGTCCGACCCGCAGATATACGCTAATGCAGCCGATAAAATAGGCAAGTCGGTCGAAGAAATATTATTTTTGGATGATAATTTTAATGCCGACAAAACCGCCAAATCAGCAGGAATGAAGGTGTGCGGCGTTTTCGATGCCACCTCCGAGGAATATGCGGAGGAAATCATGGCGATTTGCGACCATTATATATATGATTTTTCCGAGCTGCTTGCCTTGGAATAAATTTTGAAAAGTTAAGCGTATCTTTGAATATCTCGGTATATTTGGTAAAAATTAATGGTATTGATTTTTACTTATCGGAGGTATACAATGAATACAAAAAGAATGAGAGCCTTTGCGTTTTTTCTTTCGGCGGCGACTTCTGCATTGGTAATCGTCCAGCTTCGCCTGGCTGTCGTGAAAAACAAGGAATACTCGGAAAGTGTCGTGGCACAGCGAAGTGAAAAAATAGAGATTAAGAAGCACCGTGGAATTTTCTATGACAGAAATATGATACCCGTGGTTGAGAACTCTGTGAAAAGTGTAAATGTAGATAAAAAAGGTGAATTGAAGTTAGATGCTGTGGCACGCTACGGTAGCAGAAGCCTTGCCTCGCATCTGATAGGGTATACCGATTCCGACGGACACGGAATCAGCGGTTTGGAAAGGTGCTTTGATTCCGTGCTTTATACAGACGAAAAATGCACGGCAAGCGTTATAACCGATGCGATGGGGAATGTAGTTCCCGACAAGGGCATGAGCTTGAATAATCGAAAAGCCGACGATGTACATTCGATAAAGCTCACACTGGATTATCACATACAGAGCATAGCCGAAATGGTAATGGATGATTATGAGGTAAACGGTGCGGTCGTGATTCTGGACGTCAAAAACTCGGATGTCCTCGCAATGGCAAGCCGACCGCAGTATGACCGAAACAGCATAGGGGATTATCTGACTTCAAATAACGGTGAGCTTGTCAATAAATGCATAAGTGCATATAACGCCGGTAGCGTTTTTAAGATAATAACCGCCGCTGCGGCATTGGAAAACGGCACTGCGGATGAAACATATACTTGCAGCGGATCTGTAAACATCGTCGGAAGGAAATTTGGCTGTCATAAGAAGGACGGACACGGCACGGTCGACTTTGAAGCTGCATTCGCCAATTCGTGTAATTGTGCGTTTTATGATATGGGTGTTAAAATCGGTGCCGCCGATATTCTCGGCATGGCAGAGCGCTTCGGCTGCGGTGTTCGGTTGCTTTGCTTCGATGCTTTGCCCGAAAGCGACGGCGTACTGCCGCTGTCAAGCTGTTACGGAGTGCATGAGGCGGTTAATTACAGCATCGGGCAGGGAGAGATACTCATTACTCCGATTCAGGCGGCAAATATGACTTGTATCATAGCAAATGACGGCATTGCGAACAGCGTAAATGTCGCTCAAAGTATAGTGGATAAAAACGGTGCGGAAATACGCACCTTGCGTGAAACTCACGAAAGGCGCGTGCTGGATAAAGACATCGCACGGAAAATTCAGGAATGTATGCGTGAGGCAGTGATCGATGGTACGGCTAAGGGAGCTGACGGCGGTGTGGCGGAGATAGCGGGGAAAACCGGAACCGCCCAGACGGGCTGGTATGAAAACGGTGAAAACTTCGTGCATGGCTGGTTCTGCGGTTTCTTCCCGTACGATAATCCTAAATACGCCATGGCGGTTTTGGTGGAAAACGGTAAAAGTGGAAGCGCAAGCGCAGTCCCGGTTTTTAAGGCTGCGGCAGAGGGAATCATGGAGCTTTGTTTGAATTGACGGCGGGAGGGAAAGGTAGATTTTGCACAGCAAAATTCGGATGAGCTGGTAAACGGCATATCCACACGATTTAATCGCTCTGTCCGCCCGTCCAAAGCCTCCCTTGCCTAAAGGGAGGTGTCAGTCGAAGACTGACGGAGGGATACTTTTGCCGGCATGCAGCGACCCTACCTTCAAAGGAAAAACACATATAATGGGAAATATCCTCGGGCGGACAGAGTCGTCCGCCCCTACTATAAATGAGGTGACTCTATGGAAAAATTATTGATAATCGACGGAAATAGCATAATAAACCGTGCTTTTTACGGCATTAAACTGCTCACAAACAAGCACGGCTTGTACACCAACGGCATTTACGGTTTTTTGAACATTATGTTTAAAAACCTGGAAGAACTTAACCCGGAGTACATTGCGGTAGCATTTGACTTGAAGGCACCCACCTTCCGTCACAAGGCATATGCACAGTACAAGGCACAGCGCAAGGGTATGCCGCAGGAACTGGCACAGCAGATGCCCGTTATGAAGGAGATTCTGTCTGCCATGAATATTACCGTTTTGGAAAAGGAGGGCTACGAAGCGGATGATATCATAGGCACGGTGAGCCGCATATGCCGCAAAAACGAGGTTGAGTGCTATATCCTTACAGGTGATAAGGATGACCTCCAGCTTGCCACCGATACCACGAAGGTTCTGCTTACGGTGACAAAGGGCGGCTCTACGGCTACTACCGAGCTTGACGCCGACGATGTCGAGGATATGTACGGCGTGACACCGACACAGTTTATAGATGTCAAGGGGCTTATGGGCGATACCTCCGATAATGTCCCCGGCGTAAAGGGCATAGGTGAGAAAACGGCATTTGAGTATATTAAAAAGTTTAAATCCATCGAGAAACTTTATGAGAATTTGGATGACCCCATAGTGAAGCCCGCCGCTCGAAGAAAACTTGAAGAAGGCAGGGATATGGCATTTTTGAGTAAGTCACTTTGTACGATAGATGTGAATGTCCCGCTTGATTTTTCCGTAGAAGCTGCAAGGCGTACAGACTACGATAACGAACGCCTTGCGGAGCTGTTCGCCAATCTGGAATTTAACAGCTTTTTGAAAAAATTGGGCGATGTTCCCACGCAGAATAATTTTAAATTTCCGAAATTCGAGCTTTTGGAGGGTGCGTTCTCCGCACGAAAGCTCCTTGAAAATGCGGATACCTTCATATATAAGCTCTTTGCTGTCGATGGTGAGCTGTATTCGTTGGCATTCCTGACGGACGGCACTGTGCATTATCTGAAAGCTGCCCCGCATGAGCTTGCCGATTTGTTAAAACCGATTGTCGAAAGCAGCGGCGTGATGAAGATTTCCGCCGATATCAAATCCGATATGGTGCTGCTGAACAGATACGGCATGGACTTCTCCGACGATTATTTCGATATAAGTGTCGGTGCGTATATAATAAACCCTCTTAGAAATAATTATGATTTGAGCGGCATTGCCATGGAGTTTATCGGGGTTAATCTTACGGAAGAAAGGGATTTCTTCGGAAGCGGAAAAAAGGTGAAGACAATAGCGGACTTCACCGCCGAAGAACTGAGCGGATACCTTACCGAGCAGCTTGGCGTGATACCGCAGCTTAAGGAGTATGAAACGGATAAGATTAAAAACGATGGACAGGAAAAGCTCCTTTACGAAGTCGAATTTCCGCTTATACGAGCACTGGCGACCATGGAAACAGAGGGCTTTTGCGTGGATGAGTCGAGCCTTAAGGAGTTTGATGATTCCCTCGGTGAAAAAATAACGGTCTTGGAGGAGGATATATATTCTCTTGCAGGCGAAAAATTTAACATAAATTCACCCAAACAGCTGGGTGTAATCCTCTTTGAAAAGCTTGGCTTGAAGGCTGCGAAAAAGACCAAAACAGGCTATTCGACAAATGCCGAGGTGCTGGAAAAGCTGGTCGGCGAGCACGAAATAGTAGAGAAAATACTGGATTACAGACAGCTTGCCAAGCTTAAGTCAACCTACGGCGACGGCTTGCTGGCAGTCATTAACCATGATACCGGCAGAGTGTATTCGAAATTCAATCAAACCGTGACGGTAACGGGCAGAATAAGCTCTACCGAGCCGAATCTGCAGAATATTCCCGTGCGTACGGAACTGGGACGAGAAATACGAAAGATGTTTGTAGCGGGACCGGGATGCGTTTTGGTGGATGCCGATTATTCGCAGATAGAGCTTAGACTTCTGGCACATATTTCAGGTGATGAAAACTTGATAAATGCCTTTAAAAATAATGAGGATATCCACGCCTCCACTGCGGCGAATATATTTTCCGTTCCCATAAGCGAGGTCACACCTCTTTTGAGAAGCCGAGCCAAAACGGTAAATTTCGGTATCGTGTACGGCATGGGCGACTTTTCGCTGGCGAAGGATTTGGGTATAACGGTTAAGGAAGCACGAAAGTATATCGACAGCTACTTTGAGAAATACCCGAAGGTAAAACAGTATATGGAGCAGACCATTCAGAATGCCAAGGAGATAGGCTATGTGTCTACACTGTTCGGCAGAAGGCGTATTATCCCCGAGATATCATCGTCGAACTTTATGGTGCGCTCCTCGGGTGAGCGTATGGCGAGAAATACCCCCATACAGGGTACCGCCGCCGATATTATAAAAATAGCCATGGTAAGTGTTGAGCGTGAACTCAGAAAATGCGGACTTAAATCAAAGCTTATTTTGCAGGTTCACGACGAACTTATTATAGAAACCTTGACAGAGGAAGAAAACGAGGTCAGAGAACTTTTAAAAACGTGTATGGAGAACGCCGCCGAGCTCAGCATACCTCTTGTGGCGGAAACGCAGTCGGGCGCTTCGTGGTATGATGCGCATTGATGTGCGGTGAATTTTAAGAAGGAGTAATTTCATGATAATAGGATTAACCGGAGGCTCGGGTACGGGGAAAAGCAGCGCGTGTGCTTTTTTCGCCGAAAAAGGCTTTTTGATAGTGGATATGGATGCGATTTCGAGAAAGGTATGCCGTAAGGGCGAAAAATGCCTTGCTGAAATCACCGAAAAATTCGGAAACGATATCCTGGATGAAAACGGCGAGCTTAAACGCCGCGCCTTGGGCGATATAGTATTTAATGATGAAGAAAAACTTAAAATATTAAATGCTGTTACGCATAAGTATATATTAGAAGAAACAGGTAAAATAATCAATGCGAATATTGACGGAAATATCGTGCTGGATGCTCCGCTGCTTTTTGAAGCCGGACTTGAGGTGCATTGCGATAAAACCGTCGCTGTGCTTAGTGATAGGGATGTCCGCATACGAAGACTGGTTAAGCGAGATAACCTCACCACAGAGCAAATCGAGGCACGCATTAACAGCCAGCCTGCGGATGATTTCTACATACAAAGGTGCGATTTTGCGGTTTATAATAATGCCACTGTGGAGGATTTGCATAAAAGCCTTGAAAAGGAGCTTGTGTTTTTAAATGAAAAATAAAAAAGGTTATTTGTCCGCGGTTGTGAAAACAATATTGATAGCCGGTATAATTGCCATGCTTCTGCGCCCTGCGGCGAAGCTGGTCTATCCGCTGAAATATGAGGATAGTATACGAACTCTCAGCGGACAGTATGAATTGAATGAATTTCTCGTCATGGGCATCATAAGCACCGAAAGCAGCTTTGATGAAAATGCCGTGAGTCATAAATCGGCAGGCGGTCTTATGCAGCTTAAAAGGGATACCGCACTTTGGTGCATAGAAAGCTTTAAATTGGACGTGGACGAAAATGATATATATTCCCCCGATGAAAATATCCGCATAGGCTGTGCGTACTTAAGATATCTGGAGGACTTGTACGGAGGCAATACCCGCACGGCTCTCGCCGCTTATAATGCCGGGCTCGGTAACGTGAATAAATGGCTCTCTCAGCCGAGATATTCCGACGATGGCGTCACCCTTAAAAATATCCCGTTTGATGAAACGGATAAGTATATTAAAAAGGTGAATAAACGAATGGAAATTTATCGTAGCCTGTATGGCAATGCACGTCAATGATGTACACCCCATAGGGGCGGACAATTAAATAACACCCCGTAGGGGCGGACGACCCTGTCCGCCCGAAAACAAGCAATTAAACACCCCGTAGGGGCAGACGACCCTGTCCGCCCGAAAAATAAAAATGAGTTGATAAAAATGATTGAATTGCAAAACCGAAAACAAATTCGCATTAAAAATTATGATTATTCACAAAACGGATATTACTTTGTTACTTTATGTACATACGAACGTAAACCCTTGTTTTGGAAAAATTATTTGCAAAATGCGGAAAATAATAAGTCGGAAATATTTTTTCGTTTTGATGCTTCCGTATCGGGGGATTCGTTATGTGCGATAGATGATATTCGGCGGAACGTCGAATTGTCACATATTGGTGAAATCGTTCGGCAATGTTGGAATAATATAAATGATATCTACGATAATGTTAAAACAGATTATTATGTTGTAATGCCTGACCATTTTCATGGAATTATTTGTATAAACGAAAATAAAACGGGCGGACAGGGTCGTCCGCCCCTACCGAAAATTATACAGGGATTTAAATCGGTTACAATACGCGAATGTTTCAAATATGGCTGTAAAAAAATATGGCAACGTAATTATTATGAACATGTTATTCGAAATGATGTCGATTATGTTCAAACGGCAGAATACATATTGAATAATCCGTTAAAATATCATATATGCGCAGATAATTAAAAAAACCCCCCGTAGGGGCAGACAATAAAAAAACAACCCGTAGGGGCGGACGACCC
>CAYRGA010000078.1:0-8902 GCA_964423705.1 uncultured Oscillospiraceae bacterium | reverse complement strand
GTATGTATCTATCATTTTTATTTCAGTTATTGTAGGGTCTCTCTTTTCGGAAATAAAATATTTTTGACAAAATTCGATGTCATCAATATCCATAGCAAGCCCTTTTTCGGCTATAAAATCAGCCAGTTGCTCTCTGCTTAGCTGTATAAAGCCATTAAGAGTTTTAACCTCAGTCGGTATATCGTAGTTCATTTTGAGTGTTTCAAAATTATCAAGCGAGGCTTCACGTGCTTCTACGGGGTTTATAACATACTTTTTGATTTCGTTTATTTCGGCATCCGTAGCATTGCCGTACAACAAGTATACACGAGCTGTTTTCACAAGCGGTCTTTCACCCTTTGATATAAGCTGTATGCACTCAGCAGCTGAATTTGCCCTTTGGTCAAACTGACCCGGTAGATATTCAACCGCAAATACGCATGATGCATTTCCTATATCGACAGCATCCGATACAATATCGAGCTGAGGCTCTGCAAACACTGTTTTTTTGCAGTTTTCAAACAATTCAGCATCTATATTTTCAACATCATATCTATTGACAATACGAACATCATCAATCCCGCTTATCTGCAAAAAATTCTTTATATCGTTTTTTAATGCTTTAGCTTCGTTGGCAAGCTCTTTTTTCTTCTCCGCAAAAACTCTGTAAACCATTATTTTGCTCCTTCCAGTGCTTTTTTTCCTATATCTGTTCTGTAATATTCATTTTCAAAATGTACGCTTTTAACGGTATTATACGCACTTTTAACAGCATCCTCAAGTGTCTGTGCGGTTTCGGTAACTCCGAGAACTCTTCCGCCGGAAGTAATCAGTTTATCGCCGCTAAGTGCCGCACCGGCAACATATATGTTTTTGTCGGTAGGCATGGTTATCTCAAAGCCTGTATCATACTTCTTCGGATACCCCTTTGAAGCCATGACCACACAGCATGCACATTCGTTTTTAAATCTGACATTGGCTTTATCCAGTGTACCATTCGCCACGTGAAGCATAATATCCAAAAGGTCGCTTTCGAGCAGCGGCAGCACTACCTGAGTTTCCGGATCTCCGAAACGGCAGTTGTACTCAATAACCTTGGGTCCTTTCTGTGTGAGCATAAGACCGAAATACAGACAGCCCGAAAAGCTTCTGCCTTCGCTGTTCATTGCATTTATCGTAGGGATAAATATTTTATCCATACATTCTTTCGCAATATCCTCTGTATAATACGGATTCGGTGCCACAGTTCCCATACCGCCGGTATTTAGTCCTTTATCTCCATCCTCGGCACGTTTATGATCCATAGATGATACCATGGGGATTATAGTTTTTCCGTCTGTAAACGTTAATACAGATACCTCAGGACCTGTGAGATATTCCTCAATCACGACATTACTGCCGCTGTCACCGAATACCTTGTCCTGCATCATAGATGTCACAGCGTCCTTTGCTTCATCAAGCGACTGCGCTATTATAACTCCTTTTCCCAATGCAAGGCCATCCGCTTTTACGACCAGTGGGAAGGATGCGTTTGAAACATATTCCAATGCCGAGCTCATGTCATCAAACACTTTGTACTCGGCTGTAGGTATATTGTATTTTTTCATCAAATTTTTTGAGAAAACCTTGCTTCCTTCTATAACAGCAGCCTTTTTATCAGGTCCGAAACACTTTATTCCCACGGCATTAAGTTTATCGACCGCACCTAAAACAAGCGGGTCATCCGGTGCGACTACAGCGAAATCAATTTTATTTTCGACTGCGAAATCCACCATTTTGTCAATGTCCTTTGCACCGATGTCAACGCACTGTGCGTCATTTGCTATTCCGCCGTTTCCGGGAAGTGCGTATATCTTATCTACAGATGAATTTTCTTTTATTTTTTTTATTATGGCGTGCTCTCTGCCACCGCCACCTATTACCATTACCTTCATTTTCTGCCCTCCGACTGTAATTTTAATGATGGAAAAGCCTCATATGCGTAAATGCCATAGCAATTCCTCTGTTATTACATTCTTCTATTACGTTGTCATCACGAATTGAGCCACCCGGCTGTGCCACGTAGTCAACACCGCTTTTTGCGGCACGAATAATATTATCTCCAAACGGGAAAAACGCATCCGAGCCGAGAGAAACGCCTGATATACTGTCAAGGTAAGCTTTCTTTTCCTGTTTGCTAAACTCATCAGGCTTTGCGGTAAACAGTTTTTGCCATTCGCCGTCGGCAAGTAAATCCTCGCTGTCGTCGGAAATATACACATCTATGGCATTATCTCTGTCCGGTCTTTTGATTTCAGGTTTAAACGGAAGATTGAGAACCTTGTCGCACTGTCTTAAATGCCAGTTATCCGCTTTTGTTCCGGCTAGTCTGGTGCAATGGATTCTGGACTGCTGACCTGCACCTACACCGATTGCCTGACCATCCTTGGCATAGCATACTGAATTTGACTGAGTATATTTAAGGGTTATAAGAGCAATTATAAGATCCCTCTTCGCTGAATCGGGAAGATTTTTATTGTCGGTTACAAGCTCGGTTAAAATACTTTCGTCAATTTTGTAATTATTTCGTCCCTGCTCAAAGGTTATACCGAAAACATGTTTGCACTCAATAGGATTCGGAACATAGTTTTCATCTATTTTAACTATGTTGTACGAACCCTTCCTTTTGTTTTTCAGAATTTCCAGGGCCTCCGGCTCATATCCGGGTGCTATTATACCGTCAGATACTTCACGGGCAATAAGTCTTGCGGTTGTAACATCACACACATCCGAAAGTGCAATCCAATCACCGAAGGATGACATTCTGTCGGTTCCTCTTGCTCTTGCATATGCAGTAGCTATCATGGAATCGTCCAGTCCATCTACATCATCCACAAAGCATGCTTTTTTAAGCTTATCATCCATTTTTATACCGACTGCGGCAGAGGTGGGGCTTACATGCTTAAAGGATGCAGCGGCACACATACCGAGGGCATCTTTAAGCTCCTTTACGAGCTGCCAGCTGTTAAATGCATCAAGGAAATTGATATATCCGGGTTTGCCGTTAAGTATCTCTATGGGAAGCTCCGTACCGTCAGCCATGAAAATCCTGGATGGCTTCTGATTCGGATTGCATCCGTATTTTAATTCAAATTCTTTCATATAACCATTCCTCCGAATAATAATTATTTGTTTTTATTTATCATTCTGTTTTGTACACTCTTATCATTTAAATCAATATATCGCACATATAGCGAAATTTTATTATCGTTATCGAGATTGTTCCATATTTTTTCGGTAAATACATCGATATCGCTTGGAATTGCTACACGTTCCGGCTCACCGGTGAATGTTGGTATGGGGTTTCCGTCGTGATTGTAAGTATGTATAAAATGTCCCAAACCGCTTAATGTGGTGTATGAAAAGGTATATCTGTTACATTCCGTACCGTTTTCGTCCGCACTTTTTAAAATACTCATTTTATATGAAAAATCATCATCGGTGATATTTACAATACCGCTTATACGCGGTGTGAAGTTCGGCGCATCCGGTTCAAAGCTGCGCGTTTCAAGTGCTTCTTCAAAGCTTTTGCCTTCCTTCATAAAATCATAAATCGTATCGGTTTGGTCACCGTTTGTAACGATTACACTGTTATTAAGTTCTCTTATCGGAGAATAAATTATAAGCGACGGATCTTCAACCTTAGAGGCGTCAAAAGGATATATGGTGACCTCATTTCCATTTTCTTTAAATATGCGATTACGACTGTTATCACTTCTTCCCATTATGAAATATGCAATAACTGCTTTTTTACCATCATCACTCTTGCCGATTATAATTCCTCTGCCGACATACGAATTATCTTTTATCAAGCTCTCTATATCATTAATTTTATAAATACTCATGTTATACCTCTTTGTTTAGTTATAAATTTTTAACGATTTGTTTCGAAACTTTTTCTACAGCAAGCGGCAAAATTTTCCACTCAGCCTCTTCCATAACACGTCTTTGCAAAACCTCGGGTGTGTCATTTTTAAGTACCTCTACCGCTTTCTGCATTATTATTTCACCACCGTCGGGAATTTCATTTACAAAATGAACCGTAGCACCGGTGACTTTAACCCCGTAATCAAGAGCCGCTTCATGTACCTTAAGTCCGTAGTAACCTTTTCCGCAGAATGATGGTATCAGCGACGGATGAATATTTATAATTTTCTTAGGGTAAAGCGAAGTGAAATTTTCACTTAATATGCACATAAACCCGGCAAGCACTATAATATCTGCGCGATATTCTGCAATCAAAGCATTTATTCTGCTTTCAAATGCTTCTTGACTCCCCAATTCCTTTTTTGAAACCACCTCATACGGTATCGAGTTGGCTTTCGCACGCTCAATCGCATATGCACCGCTGTTTGAGGCTATTACCACGCAGATTTCACCATTTTTAAGTATACCGTTTTTCTGCGAATCGATAAGTGCCTGCAGATTTGTACCGCCCCCGGAAACCAAAACGGCAATTCGCGCCTTTAACATAAAATCACACTTTCGTCGGATTTAACAATTTCTCCGAAAATATACGCATCTTCGCCATTGCTTTTCAGAATTTCTACCGCTTTGTCAGCATCATTATTATCTACCACTACGCTCATGCCGACACCCATGTTAAATGTATTAAACATATCCCTTTCCGGTATATCACCGGTTTTTGCCAAAAGATTAAATATAGGAAGTACATCGACAGCAGCTTTTTCGATTTTGGCACCGAAGCCCTTCGGAATACTGCGTGGGATGTTCTCATAAAATCCTCCGCCTGTTATATGTGATACAGCCTTAACTGTGATTTCTTCAAACAATGCGCACATCGGTTTTACATATATTTTTGTGGGGGTAAGAAGTGTTTCACCGACACTTTTTCCGCCAAGCTCTGCAATCGGTGTTTTTATATCTTTGTTTTCAACATCAAATACCTTACGAACAAGTGAAAAACCGTTTGAATGAACTCCGCTTGAACGTAATGCGATAATAACATCGCCCTCTTTAATGGTCGAATTATCCAAAACCTTGCTTTTATCAACGACACCGACCGAAAAGCCTGCAAGGTCATATTCATCCTCGGGATAAAATCCCGGCATTTCTGCGGTTTCACCGCCTATAAGTGCACATCCCGACTGAACACAGCCGTTTGCTACACCCTTAACTATATCGGCAATTTTTTCGGGAACATTTTTTCCACATGCGATATAATCCAGGAAAAAGAGCGGTTTGGCTCCACAGCATATAATATCATTTACACACATTGCTACGCAGTCAATACCCACGGTATCGTGCTTGTCCATTATAAATGCAAGCTTGAGTTTTGTACCGACACCGTCTGTACCGCTTACCAATACCGGCTTTTGAATATTGGTAATATCCAGCTCGAAAAGTCCTCCGAAGCCGCCTATGTCAGATGTACTGCCGTTTGCCATCGTTTCGGCGATATGCTTTTTCATAAGCTCTACTGCTCTGTAACCTGCGGTTATATCCACTCCCGCCGCCTTATAACTATCACTGTAACTTTTCAATGTCAGTCGCCTTCTTTCTTATTTATTGTCTTTATCATTAATTTTTCTTTCAAAACGAATCTTGCCGTTATCCTTTGGGATTTCGGTCGGATATTCACCGGAGAAACACGCATCGCAATATCCGCATTTGTGCTTGGTTCCTATAAGCTTTGACAAACTGTCAATGCCGAGATATCCAAGTGAATCTACGCCGATTATTTTTTCGATTTCTTCTATGGTATGATTGCATGCTATCAAGGATTCTCTCGAATCAATATCTGTTCCGTAGTAGCACGGATTTAAAAACGGCGGTGCAGATACGCGCATATGAACTTCAGTGGCACCTGCATCTCTGAGAAGCTTAACTATCAAAGCACAAGTAGTACCGCGGACTATCGAATCATCGACCAATACAACTCTTTTTCCCTTTACGGTTTCCGATATCGTATTGAGCTTAATCTTTACCTTGTTTTCGCGGGATTTCTGTCCCGGAGAAATAAAGGTTCTTCCGATATATTTATTTTTAATAAATCCCATACCGTACGGAATACCGGATTGTCTGGAATATCCCATAGCAGCATCTATTCCGGAATCGGGAACACCGATTACCACATCGGCATCAACAGGATGCTCAAGTGCGAGGCAGGCGCCGGCATTCAGACGTGCCTTGTGAACACTTTTACCTTCTATAACCGAATCTGGTCTTGCAAAATAGATGTACTCAAATATGCATATTTTATGTTCGCCCTTGCCGCAGTGGTCTTTTATCTCTCTTACACCGTTTTTATCAAAGACAACTATCTCACCCGGCTCGATATCTCTTACATATTCCGCTCCGACTGCATCAAGAGCGCATGATTCGGAGGCAACCACATAGCCGCCGTCCTCTGTTTTTCCATAGCACAGCGGTCTTAAGCCGTTTTCATCTCTTGCGGCTATAAGCTTTGAAGGTGACATCATAACGATAGAATAAGCTCCCTTTATTCTGTTCATAGCCTTATTGAGTGCCTCTTCCACGGAAGCAGAGTTTAATCTTTCCTTTGTCACGATATACGATATAACCTCGGTATCACTTGTCGTATGGAAAATGGAACCTTGCATTTCAAGCTCACGTCTGAGCTCCAATGAATTTACCAGATTTCCGTTATGGGCAAGTGCCGTCTGTCCTTTTATATGGTTTACCACAATCGGCTGTGCATTTACTCTGCCGTCGGTGCCGGTCGTTCCGTAGCGCACATGACCTACAGCCATATTTCCCTCACCAAGCCCATTGAGATGCTTGGTGGTGAAAACATCATTAACCAAACCAACATCTCTGTACGATGTAAAAACACCGTCATCATTTACCACAATACCGCAGCTTTCCTGTCCTCGGTGCTGCAGGGCAAACAAAGCATAATATGCGGTTGCGGCAACATCACATTTTTCGGGTGTGTATATCCCGAAAACTCCACATTCTTCATTTATCTTTCTCATAGCTGTCTCCTATTCCTTCGAATTAAAAAAGCAAGCGGAACCCGTATGCGAGTTCCGTTATACCATTATTTACCCATAAGGCGGTTCATTACCTCATTGTATGCATCCTCTACTCCGCCCATATCTCTTCTGAATCGGTCTTTGTCAAGCTTTTCATTTGTTTCAATATCCCAAAGACGGCATGTATCAGGTGAAATCTCATCAGCAAGGATAATTTCGCCGTCATCAAGTCTGCCGAATTCAATTTTAAAATCAACGAGCTTTATGCCGAGAGTTTTAAAATACTCACGCATAACAGAATTAACCTTAAATGCCATTTCTTTTATTTTTTCAATTTCGGCATGAGTAGCAAGCTCCAACGCTATCGCATGATAAGAGTTGAGAAGCGGGTCGCCCAATTCATCATTTTTATATGAAAATTCAATTGTAGGCTCAATAAAATCGATACCTTCTTCAACACCGTATTTTTTTGAGAAAGAACCGGCGGAAACATTGCGTATGATTACCTCCAACGGAACAATCGAAACTCTTTTTACGACAGTTTCACGGTCATTTAATTCCTCTACAAAGTGTGTGGGAACACCGTTTTTCTCTAAAAGCTGCATTATATAGTTCGACATACGGTTATTTATCGCACCTTTACCTGCGATAGTACCCTTCTTCAAACCGTTAAATGCAGTCGCATCGTCCTTATAAGAAACGATGTACAAATTTTCGTTTTCGGTTTTGAAAACCTTTTTTGCTTTACCTTCATACAACTGAACTATTTTTTCCATAGTACGCCTCCGATTAATTATGCATTAAACTGCTTTTCTATATTTTCATTTTTTCTTAAAACTTCTTTTGCAGCATTTTTTCTGTCATTTTTTAATTTTTCACTAAGCTCGTCATTTCCGACAGCTAAAATCTGTATTGCCAAAAGAGCGGCATTTTTGGCACCGTCTATCGCAACGGTAGCCACCGGTATTCCGGATGGCATCTGAACTGTAGACAACAACGCATCCATACCGTCAAGCGTCTTTGAACCCACCGGTATACCTATAACGGGGAGAACAGTGTTTGCCGCTACAGCCCCCGCCAAATGCGCTGCCTTACCGGCTGCCGCAATGATAACTCCGAAGTCGTTTTTATCGGCATTTTCCACGAAATCCTTAACCTGTGCCGGTGTTCGATGAGCCGAAAACACGTGCACCTCAACCGGTACGTTAAATTCCTTGAGCGTGGTTATCGCTTTTTCCACTATGGGTAAATCGCTGTCGCTTCCCATAATTATTGCTGCTTTTTTCATCATATTACCTCCGAAACAATGCCGGTGTCACAAAACAAAAGGACATATCTATCCTGTTACACTCGAATAGACATGCCCAGACGGTCGGCTTAATATTTTTTCTGCTCCTTTGCGGTGCTCCGCTAATCCGTCAGTAACAGAAAACTAGTTAAATTTTATCACTTTTATTGTCGAATGTCAACCGGTGTTTTAAAGTTACTGTATTATTATACAATTAATATTAAAAAGAAAATCATTTACTGGCATTTTTCAATAAACTCATAATTTCATTTAAAACTTTTGATCGGATTTGGGATTTACAATATTTCTCCAATCAAGGTAGCCTTTATCCAATCCGAGTATGAGGACTTCGGCTGTAGCTACATTTGTAGCAATCGGTATGTTATGTATATCGCACAAGCGCAAAATGTTCAAAACATCAGGCTCATAGCTCTTTGAGGTAAGAGGGTCTCTGAAAAACAGTACCAAATCTATTTCATTATAAGCAATTCTGGCTCCGATTTGCTGGTCGCCGCCCTGCGAACCGGCAAGAAACTTGTGAACTTCAAGTCCGGTAGCATCTATAATCAGCCCGCCGGTTGTTCCTGTCGCCACAAGGTTATGCTTTGCGAAAATGCCCTTGTATGCAATACAGAAC
>CAYRGA010000077.1:0-8979 GCA_964423705.1 uncultured Oscillospiraceae bacterium | reverse complement strand
CTATTGACACGGCGGTCGAACGACCGCAAAAGCCGTAGGCTTTAAGAATTTTATATAATAAAATCCTGTACGTGTCAATTATAGTACAAATTCACCGATTCGTCAACACATTCAAATGCACAAATGTGCACAACATATCAAAATAATTATATTTCTTTACCATATTTAAGCAAATTACACATTGAGCACCTACGGCATAAGCCGCAAGTGCTCAAAATACTTTACAATTTAAACCTATTTTCAATAAGGAGGTTTAATTCCATCAATGAACGTTATATTCAAACGTTATTTAATTTTGCTGTCCCAAATCCACGATTTCAACCTCTGTGACAGGTTCTGCGCTTTCGAGGTCTTTCAAAACCATAACCTTTGCCGGGGTGTAATCCATGGCGGTTGTTGTGAAGGGTATTGCCGTGCCGTTATACACGGCGGTTTTGTAATCCACCAACTGACTTATACCTTGACAGTCCGTTTCGTATAATGCCAAAATGACGGTACAGCCGTTAATACCGCTGTTTCCCGTAACGTTGAAAATGTTTCCGCTTACGGTAGTTGAGGGCATTTGTACATAATTATACTTTATTATGTCACTTTTTATGCTATTGTTGGAAGAACCTATCAAAATAGCATTCCACTCCGCCTCCGTTCCCTCATAATTGATTCGACTTAAAGCATTACAGTTGCGAAGTGTGCTTTTGCCGATATTTGTCACACTTTTCGGAATGTATATACTTTCTAATTTTTTACAGTCTCTAAAAGCATACTCATCCAGCTTTGTTACACCATCAGGCAGCTTTACTGATTTTAAATTCGGACAGGAATAGAACGCTCTATTTCCTATGTTTGTTTTTTGTTCAGGAATTGTCAAGTTGGTCAAACCCTCGTAATACGCAAACCAACTTCTGCCAATGCTTGTAATGGTTTTCGGAAGGAAGTCTATATTGGTTAAGCTATTACATCCGCTGAATGCATGTGTACCAATATTGATATTATCGTTTAAAATGGATATGTTTTTCAAGATTGTACAATCGCTAAATACATTATCATCAATCACATCAACATTTTTTGGTATCTCTATACTCTCAAGCGATGAACATTTCCAGAATGCATGATGCCTTATGTTTTTTACCTTTTCGCCAAACTCAACTTTTGTCAAGTCTGTGCAATCCCAGAACATATATTCGCCTACGATTGCGCTGTTAATTACTTTACTTTTCAGATTTGTGCAGTTATAAAAAATCCGTTCTCCCATATCCGTTACACTCTCGGGAATGGTAACATTATCCAATTTTGTGCACATATAAAATGCCCACTCACCTATCTTTAACAAACCGCTTGGAAACTGTACACCGGTTATATTGGCGTTTGTGTAAAATGTCTTTGCGGCAATGGTTTTTGTTCCGTCTTTTATCGTTATATCACCGGTTGCATTTAATTACTTTTATTGCATATCCATTAACAGAGCTTGGAATTACAACATTTTTCGCATTTTCATCACAGTCAACAATACTATATTCTGTTCCACTAAAATCATAATATAAACCGGTATCATCTACTTTATACCCTTTATATGTTGTTTCCGCCGAAACGGAAAATGTGGGCAGGAAGGATACTGCCATTGCAAGTGTCACGAATATGGCAATTAATTTTCTTTTCATTTTTTTACCTCTTTTCTTGATTTTTTATTTGTTTATAACGGGACAGTCACGGACTGTTCCGTATGGTATCGATAATTATTTTAGTTGTATGTATAACATTCAACTAAGGGATATCCCTTAACAAATTTTTTCTTCGTCAGGTAGCTGAGCCGTTTTTTTCAGCACCTCGTCAATTATCCTTTGTTTTTGTCTTGCCGCAAATGTCAGCGTATCACCGTTTTTCAAGGTAACGTCGTCTGCGACCTTTTCTATCGCCAAAGCTCTTACAATAGTATTCCGCTTGAGCTTTATAAATTCATCGTCCAGCGACTTTTTAAGCTCGCACATCGGCATTCGTGTTTCGTGTATCTCACCTCCCGTTGTGTGTATTTTCATTCTGCAACCGTCACAAATTGCATAAAGAACTGTGTCGATGTTAAGTATAATCTTCTTTCTGTGCGAAAAGAAAGATATGTATTTTTCGTTTCGCATGTGACACCACCTCGCTTTTTGGAATCAGGGTATGATTTATATGCTGCTTTTTTGGTCGACGAAATTAATTACTTTGCAATTAATTTCTGTACTTGTATTATAAAATATGTTTTTTCAATTTCAATAGAAGTGACACGAATTGACGCTATAATAGCACGAATTTATTATAAAAAAAGAAAAAACATTTTTAAGGGGTTGACAGCAAAAAAAGCCGGGCAAATTATACAAATAAAAACAATGATTTTAAGTCATTTTGACGAATGCGTTTTTTCGGGATTTTGAGAATTTTTTTGTTAAATTTCATGTTGGCGGTTGACAAAGTGGTATTATAGGATGTATAATGATAATAGAAAAAGGCAAGACTAAAAGCGGTTATGCCAAAAATTAAGATTTACAAAAAGTAACCCTAACTTTAGCAGGAGCCGGGGTTACTTTTTTATGGAAATTACTAAAAGTAGCAGAATAATCATAAAAGAAATTATGTATTCATTATCCATACCTCCTTATTAACAGAGATGACAGCATAACCGCCCGGTATTAACTCTTGTTTCAGTCCTACCTTTAACATCAGATAACTCCGACAGATACATTATATACTATTTACCATTAACTTTTAACACATCTTAACATAAACATTTCGTCATTTTTCGCTATTTTGTGCTATATTTTTATCTTCAATCATCTATGTTTTACAGCTTGTTTTTCACTTAAAATTCCTTAGTTCAAATCATCTTTTATATAAAAAATAATGTTCCTATAAAGCACAGAGCTACACCCAGCACAAGCTTTATTGAAAGTTTCTCTTTAAATATTGTCAAATCCGCCACTGCAGAAAATATGATACCGCCGCCCGTAACAAAAGGATACAGCAGCGTCGCCGGCAATGTCACAGCACCTATTAACTGGAGCATATACGAAACACCGCCAAACAGTGCCGACACTGCCGCTATAATTATCGCCTTACTCTTCATAAATGTGCCTTTTTCCTTTTTAACAAAGCACAATGCCAAAGCCGCCATGACTGCCTTCGACATTCCCGACAAGGCGACAAATCCCGATGCGCTTACACAGTGGTATGCCATCTGAGTCTGATGAATTTTTGACAAAACGCTCACCGCTCCGTTTATAATAAATACCGCCGCACACATAAGAACTGTAGCAGTGTTTGTTTTTCCTTCTTCCGAGGTAATGTTTGCCGCTGTTATGCCGCAGATTATAACCGCAAGTCCCACGGTACGCATTATACTGAAGGGCTCATTCATAAACATAAGTCCCCATATATACGGAACCACCATTCCTCCGGTCAATACATACATCGTATACAGTGATATCTTTCCGCTGACTTTAAGTATTCTAAATCCAATCAAATTATAAATCATTACGAGCAATGATGAAAGCGATGCCATTATCACGGAGTACATCGAAATTCCGTCCTTCAATCCTCCGAGTGTGACAAATATAACCGCCGAGAAAATACCCGACAGCATATTAAATATCAGTGATACACGCATCGAAGCTCCGTATGTCCTCTGGTATATCTTATTCATCGCAAAGTCAGCACCCAAGAGTAACGCCGCAAAGGTTAACATAGCATACTGCATTTTACAGTCCTCACATTCTCTTAAAATCCGTATTTTAAAATACATTGTTTATTTTAATGCTATATTCATGATATGTCAACTGCAATTTATAATTTTGACTCCGAATTAAATACTTATTGACAACAATATTCTATTTATTTATAATGTAAAGCAAGGGTCAAAACAGACGTTTAAAAACTTTTTTTGAAAAAATTTAAATTTTTTGCAACCTTTTTGCCATAAGCAAGGTGTTATATATGAGAGGGGTGAGTACATATATGCATGAAACGGACTGCGCAGGCGTTTTCAAGCAGAATATGACCGAAAAGTATTTCAATACGGTGTATCGTCTTGCGCTGTCACAGACGCAGGACAAGCACAAGGCTGATGATGTACTTCAAGAAGTTTTTTTAAGATTTTTAAAATCCGATAAGGCTTTTAAGGACGAGGAGCACGTAAAGGCGTGGCTTATACGCGTTACGATAAATTGCAGCAAAAATACATTTTCCGATTTATGGGTTAAGCGGACAGTGCCTCTCACCGATGATTTAACCTTTGACATGCCGGAGAAAAACGATGTATATTCCGCAGTGGCGAAGCTTCCTCAAAAGTACAGAACGGTAATACACTTATTTTATTATGAGGATTTATCCGTAAGCGTGATAGCAAAATACTTAAAAACGAAGGAAAGTACTATAAAGTCACAGCTTCACCGCGGCAGAGAAATGCTGAAAGCATTACTTGGAGGGAGGGATGATTATGAATTTTAAAGACATTTATAAATCCGCAAATGATGACATTCATGCCGACAGAGCCATATTAAATGATATTATCGTCAAATCGGAAAGCAAGCACAGACCTCATTTCAAGGTACAGTATGTTTATTCGGCAGCAGCAATAGCTGTTGTAATATCCGTATCACTGCTGGCGAAAGCCCCTTCAGCCATTAAGTCCGATAAGAAAATAGTGAAAAATACCGAGTATTCACAGGTGAATTTACCCGATGAAAGCAAAATTGATATCGCTTCTGAAAGCTCTGTCAAAATTGATGTACCGAACAAAAGCATAATTTCTTCGGACGTCGGAAACACCCCCACCGCAGCAAAGAAGCAATCCGACATAACATCACCTGCTCCGCAGAGCAGCTATACGGCTGCCCCGGAAAGCATTTATGAGGAAACGGCTACTGCCGAGCAAGCACCTGCCTACAAGCGCATCGCATCAAATGACATATTAAAAATAAATGCGATTCAGCCTGCACCACGGACTGTGATGAGTGGCGGCGGCACAGCGGTATATACACAGGCGGACACGGCAACCGAATGGGTTGACCTTCCGTACAGCGAATACTGTGAGTATATCGGCATGGATATCACCAAAGCCGCAGTTCTCCCGAAGGACATGAGTTTCACGGATTATGAAACAGTATGTCTTCAAAAGGAAAACGGCGAAATCACAAATGACGAGGCACATTTCGGAGCGGTTAATACCGACGGCAGCAAATTTGTGCAGGTCATCACAAGCAAGCTTTTCACGGATGCCGACAATTATTTAAGCGACGGCGGCTACGAAAAGAGCAGCTTTAACGAAACGGAAGCCGTGGTTATAGGCGAAGCCGACATATACAGAGCGTACTTTATGAAGGACGTCACATCGGTAAGCATTACGGCACATTCATTCAGCGAAGATGAATTAAAAGATTTATTATCTTCATTAACAGAATAACATTTAATTTACAGGAGGAATTTATAATGAACATCAAAAATCTCGCAGCAATCATATCAGCGGCAGCACTGGTAACATCACCGGTTCTCGCAGATACACCCGCAGTAAACAACGTAATCGCAGCCAATCCGCATAATTCCGCAGAGAGCATCATGGTTCCGGTAAGGAAAATATGCGAAGCACTCGGCATGAATGTAGAGTGGAGCGAAGAAAAGCAGGAGGTTACTTTAAAAACCGACAGCCTCACCATAAGCTTCACACCCGACAAGGATGCATATTCCGTAAACGGTGCGTCAATACAGCTCGGTGTTAAACCTGTCTTAAAGTATGACACTACATATGTACCCTTTGACTTCGTATCAAAGCTTTTAAACCTTCCGGTTTCACAGGCTCCGAGTGCGGAAGCTGCCGTAAGCAGAGTTGTCGTGCTTGAAAATAACGAAGCTTCCCTTTTGGTATACGATTTCAACCACGGCGATGTAAACGTAAACATCACTGAGGAAACCGTTATAGCCGATGCACAGGGCAACAAAACCGACGTTAAAAAGCTTGCCAAGGGCAACGTTATCGACATAGAGTATGCTCCGTTTATGACAGCAAGCCTTCCGCCTATGACAAATGCCGTTAAAATCACCACCTTGGCATCTTTGAAGGCAGACGCTCCTCAGGCACCTTCGGAGGAAAAAACCGCAAACGATGCTATTTACTTATCAAACGAGGACGGAATGTACCTTTTATATGACATAACCATCGGAAAAGTGAACATAAACGTTACGGAAACCACCGTTATAAAAGACGAAAACGGTAATTCCTTTGACATAGCAAATCTTGAAATCGGTCAGACTGTAAGCGTTGTATACGATGACGTTATGACAAAAAGTCTGCCTCCTATGACAAACGCACTTGAGATAACCGTTAAAAACAGCGAAAGCAAGACTGTCATCGAAAATACCGTTGCAGCCGTTGAAAAGGACGAAGATTTCGTACAAATAACAGTCGGTGACAAGGAAGACGTAAGGAGCCAAATCACACTTAATGTTAGCGACGACTTAAACATAAGATTTGCAAACGGCGATGCGGCAACAATCGACGATATCAAAGAAGGTATGAAATTAACCGCTGTGGTATCGACCGCGTCCACCAAAAGCATACCTCAGCAAAAGACTGTATTTAATATAGTATTAAGCAAATAATAAATTATAAAACATTTTCCTAACTGATTCTCCTATTGCCGTCCGTATATCGCACTTATTTAAAAGGACGGCAAAGCTTACCCCCTGCCGAGCATATCGGTCAGGGGGTAAGCTTTTTTAATTCTCTAAAAATTTCTTCGCATATATGTACACACCGGCACTCCAGCCCAGCATGGTAGGCATTTCGTATTCGTTGCTTACGTTTATATTTCCTTCAACCACATTATATTTTTCCCAGAAATTGTGAGTTTCACCGAACACCTTTTCCGTTAATTTCACATATTTATCGGCTATGCGTCTTGCGTGTTCCACATATCCGTAGTTATCAAGCGCACGTATGACTATGTACTGAAGGCACGCCCATCCGTTCGGATAATCCCACTGATACGCTATGTCACCATCGTGCTTTTCGCAGGTTGCCACGCCGTACTCAGCCTCCAGAAGCGGAAGCTTTTCAACCAGTGCCTCTGCCTGACTTTCCGAGGCAACGTGTGTAAACATGGCAAAATACGCTGCCGTCGAGAACACATCGCCGTACTTGCCGCTTACGAAATTATAATCCATGAAAATACCACCCTCAAGCATATATTTATTCATAAGCTTAAGCCTTTCACCGGCGCGATGTTTCCATACAGCAACTTCACCGTTATCCAGAACTTCGGCAAAAAACGCCATGTTATTTTCAAATCCGTACAAAAGAGAATTAAGCTCAATCGGTGCGTAGTTATATGCCTCAAAGTCCCAGCGCGGATTCATGTCCCAGCCGCTCTCACCTTCGGCAAGAGCGTGATTTGCTATGTCGACATCATCACCCTCCGGCTTAAAGCCTATTCTGTCGGCAAAGTAATTCTTAAACTCCTCGACACGCTCCTTGGGAACTTTGGGGTTATAGCAATTAAGACCAATGGGGCTGATTCTTTTTGACATCCAAAACTCATATTCCTTCAAAAGCGCACTGTATGCCCCTGTAAGCCAAACGCGATCATTAAAACTACTGTAAATATCCCTCACCATTTCAGATAAAAAAGGCGGCTGAGAATTAATAAGATAGTTTGTCCTGTTGCCGTTTGGCATAAAGCCGTATTTATCTACCAAATAGAGCATATTGTCAACATTGCTTTTGGCGAGCTCCTTCCTGCCGATTTTCAGCAAACCGACATTTGTAAAATACGTATCCCAATAGTACAATTCGTTAAAAGCTTCCGTTGAAGGAACGGTGTATTCATACGGAAGCCCAAGAAGGTTGCCTACGTCTACCGAGTTTTTACGAATACATTTATCAAAATTCGTTTCAATGTACTCCATTATATCATGATTCCCATTTTCCATAGCAGTCTAATCCCTTTTTACAAGTTTTTCCTATTTTCCTTAAAAAGCGTACAGCCGGATTTTTTGAAAAAAGCCATTTTCTCTTCCAAAATACCTTTTTCGACCTCCAAATAATCCGAACAGCAATTTATACAAAAAAATTCCGTTGCTCCTCTGTTAAAAAGCTTCTTATGAAGTGCAGCTTCATCATCGGATATCCCCTTTTGACAACGCTTGCAAATCAATTCGGAGGCTACTGTACAATCGGTTCGCATATATATATACCACACTCGTTATCTTTAACCTGCACTGTGAAGCCGTCGCGGCAAACACCGAAATTCTCACCCGTAACCGCGTTTTTAACGCGCACGGATATTCCCGATTCGGAATGTATGCCGATGTCATCAAAGCAAATCGACAGCTTAGTGTCCCACTCATTTTCCACGCCGGGAAGTGTAAAAAATGCTACCGCAAATCTACCGCCCGACAGCAGCTTTGCAAATATAAATATCTTATCCAGCTTCGATGATACCAAAAACGGCGGACGACATTCATCATCCTGATTTATGGAAATAAGCCCGGGATTTTTGAGAATCTTCTCATCTTCGGCACTCAGATTTCTGATATCTCCGCCTATAATTAACGGCGATCCCAAAAATGCCCACATCGCGAAGTGCTGTAAATACTGCTCCCTCGTGCAACCGCTTAGCCCGACATACCCTTTTCCGTGCATACCGACGGTGAGCATGTCCATGTCGTTATGACAGCCGGGTGCGTTACCCTCCACGTTTTGGCACTGGCTTTTAAATATATCCATGTACGATTTCGGAGTGTCGTTTATGTCACCGGTGGAGCGGTAGGTGTGCGCACCGCGGGAACGCATCCATGCGGAAGGATTATCCGTACCCCAGTTACATGCGGCAAAAACTATATCCCTTCCGGTGCTTCTGAGTGCCATAGCCATTGTGATATATGCGTTTTTTCCGTCACCGCTTGAGGGAAAATTGCAAAAATCATATTTTAAGTAATCCACTCCCCACTCGG
>CAYRGA010000076.1:0-9198 GCA_964423705.1 uncultured Oscillospiraceae bacterium | reverse complement strand
CTACTATTGCGGTAATAATTGTTGCACTTCCGTTTACGACAGTGAACAAAACCGCCGATGTCATAGTCGGAGTGAGAATCGTCACAAGCTGCTGTATCATAAACAATGCAAACGCCTGATACAATGCGCATTTTTTAAGCTTTAGAGAGATTTTCGATGTATTATCATTATCGGACGGCAGTACAAGTGCAAAAACAGCAAGAAATACCGTCGGAATCAAAAACGTTATCATCGAAAACAGAGATACATTTCCGCCGGGCATAGCCATGCCGAAAAGCTTCTGGCAAAACATCGTTATTCCGTTTGAAACAAACGACAGAATCAGCCAAACAAACGTTTTCAGAGTAAACTTACCCATTTCCTTTTTTGACGACATGATAAGAATTACCGCCGATATTAAAACACCGATGATGCTTACTGCCTGAATCACACTTATCTGTTCATCAAAGGCAAATATACCGAGAATGCACGGCACTATAAGTCCTGCGGAAGCGAAAATCGAGTTTAAGACCATCGTTCCGCCTTTCAAGGAATTAATACCGCAAACAACGCTCACCGTTATAAAAAATCCCGAAATACCCGCAGTTAATACGGTAAAAAGATTCATTCCGTAAAATTGCCTTCCGATTACCAGTGTAACTGCGGCGAAAGCCGCTGCCAAAGCCTGATAAAAAACCAGATACCTTGCATAAGCTTTTAAACCTGCCGTCATTAAAAATAAATATTAATGCGCTCTCATCGGAAACAGCACATTTATGGCTGAAAACACATATTCACGAAGCTGTTGAAATCGTATATGTGATCTCCGGAATTGCGATCATCTATATTAATGGAAAAAAAATTACATTAAATTGCGGTGACATAATCATCATAAACCGCAATGCTGTTCATCACATTGAGGATGCACTTTCCTCCGAGCTGACATACATGCAGATAGAAATACAGGAGTATTTCGATTCTGTTGCCAAATCCGATTTGACAATATACAGCTTTATATCTCAGCAGTTGCTCCGTCCGTATATTCATTTGACGGGTAAAAATGAGTTTAAAAGCATATTCCTTGCCATACAAAAAGAAATAACCGAAAAAAAGCCCTATTATGAATTATATGTAAATTCATTAATAAGACTGGTTATTTCCTTCATGTACCGGAACGGTATGCTGGATTATGCCGATGATGAAATCCTCTCGGACATAAAGGAATTTTCTTCGATTACAAGCTATATTGAAACTAATTACACGCAAGTCATAACTCTTGACACCTTGGCACAGCTTAGCGGCATCAGCAAGTTCGAATTATGTCGAAAATTCAAATCCGCAACGGGACGAACCATTACGGATTATGTGAATTACGTACGCTTGTGCCACGCAAAGGAACTGTTAAAGGAAAACAAGCGAATTACGGATATCGCATACGAATGTGGTTTCTCGTCCGTGCAATACTTCAACAGAACCTTCAAAAAATATAACGGCTGTTCTCCCGGAAACTACAAAAATCTTTGCCGCATTAAATAAGGCGCATGTCAATATTTGTGCGTTCCTGTCAATGAATAAATAACCCACTCGGCGATATTTTCCGCATGGTCACCTATACGCTCAAAGTATTTGGCTATCATCAGAAGGTCAATAAGTGCCTCTGCGTTATCCGATTTATGATGTACAGATGCTATAAGCTCGCATTTTACCTTGTTGAACAATTCATCGACAACATCATCATGAGCAATCACCGCTTTAGCAAGCACAATATCGCTTTTTACAAAGGCTTCAACGCTGTCGGTCACCATTTTTGTGGCAGCATCCGCCATATCGGAAATATGCGTTTCGCTCTGCACACCGCAGGTGGTTACATATTCCGCAATTTCGGCAATATCCGATGCCTGGTCCCCTATCCTTTCCAAATCGGAAATCATTTTAAGAGCTGAGGACACCTTCCTCAAATCACTCGCCACCGGCTGCTGCTGCATCAAAAGCTTCATACACAGCATTTCTATATCTCTTTCCTTTTGGTCTATCTGTCTGTCGGTATCAATAATATTTTCCTTAATCTCTGCGGAATTATCGATAAGCAGCCTTGCCGCATCGGATATCGCTTCCTCACACAAAGCTCCCATCACGATAAGCTCTTTATTTAATTCAGCCAGTTGCATGTCAAATTTATTTCTCATATTAACCAAACCTTCCTGTAATATAATCCTCTGTCCTCTTATCGGACGGATTTGAAAACATCTTCTCGGTTTCGGAAAATTCTACAATTTCACCCATAAGAAAGAATGCCGTTCTGTCGGAAATCCTCGCCGCCTGCTGCATATTGTGAGTAACCATAACGATAGTGTATTTTTCCTTAAGCTCCGTAACCAAGTCCTCTATTTTCGACGTAGATATCGGGTCAAGCGCAGATGTCGGCTCATCCATTAAAAGCACCTCGGGTTCAACCGCCAAGGCTCTGGCGATGCACAGCCTTTGCTGCTGACCGCCGCTGACGGAAAGAGCGCTTTTCTTAAGCCTGTCCTTACATTCATCCCATATGGCTGCCTGTCTTAAGGATTTCTCCACTATTTCATCCAGCCTTACTCTCGATTTAATGCCGTGGATACGCGGTCCGTAGGCGACATTGTCATAAATGCTCATTGGGAACGGATTCGGCTTTTGAAAAACCATACCTACCCTTTTTCTTAAAATGTTTACATCAATATTCTTATATATATCGATTCCGTCGAATGTAATCTCTCCCTCTATTCTGCACTCCTCGACCAAATCATTCATTCTGTTGAGGGTTTTCAAATAGGTGGATTTACCGCAGCCCGACGGTCCTATAAGTGCGGTTATCCGATTTTCGACAATCTCCGAATCGATATTTTTAAGTACATGATTTTCACCATACCATAAATTAAGCTCTTTAGTTTCTATAATACCCATCATATAGCTCCGTTTCTTCTTTTTAATATCTTAGCCGTAATTTTTGCTGCAAGGTTAATTATAAGTGTAAGGAGCATAAGTATTGCCGCTATTGCAAAGGCAATGTTAAATTCTCCTCTTTCCTTGGCATACATATACAGTGCAACCGTAAGTGTAGAACCGGCATGTCCCGGTTTTAGCGCGCTTGAAAAGCTCATGATTTCGTTTGCCATACCGGCAGTAAACAAAAGTGCCGCACTCTCGCCGACGATTCTGCCGACAGACAATATACATCCGGTCACTACACCGTCTACGGCAGACGGTAATACCACCGTATATATCATATGCCATTTACCGCTGCCCAGCGCAAGTGCACCTTCGCGGTAGCCGTCCGGTACTGTTTTCAGGCTTTCCTGAGTTGTGCGTATAACCGTCGGAAGTGTCATAATCACAAGCGTAAAACTTCCCGCAAGTATTGAAGTGCCAAGTGAGCAGCACTGCACAAATATAAGCATACCCACCAAACCGTAGATAACAGACGGAATACCCGACAACGTTTCGGCAGCCAGCTCTATAATGCGTACTGCCTTCTTATTTTTAGCATATTCATTCAGATAAATCGCCGCTCCCACTCCCAGCGGAAGGGTGATTACAAGTGTTATCACTATGATGTAAAGCGTATTTAATATGTTCGGAAGTATTCCGACTGTGCCTTTTATAAGGCTCGGCTTTGAAGATAAAAATTCTGCCGTAATATGCGGAATACCGCGGTATAATATATATCCCACAATGAATAAAAGCATAAGCTCTATGATTCCCGCTGTCAGATACATCAATACCTTAAGCACCGTACTCTTAATTTTTCTGTTTAAAGATATTTTATTCGTCATTTTCTCACTTCTTTCCTTTTTTGACAATTAAATTCAATACAAGGTTAATCGCCAGTATAAAAACAAAGAGTATCAGTGCCACAGAATACAGTGCTTCCCTTTGAAGTCCCGACGAATAGGACATCTCACTTGCCACCGCCGTAGTTAAAAAGCGTACGCTTTTAAAAACTCCCGGCATATTCGCCACATTGCCCGACACCATCATAACCGCCATCGCTTCACCGATACACCGCCCGGTACCGAGTACAACGGCGGTCAGTATTCCGCTTTTTGCGGCAGGAAGTGTAACCTTAAAGACTGTTTCCGTTTCGGTGGCACCGAGTGCGAGAGATGCATCCTCATATTCCTTCGGCACGGCACGTATGGCGGTTTCCGACACGGAAATCACGGACGGAAGTACCATTACCGCAAGTACGATAATCGATGTAAACAAATTTGCTCCGTCCGGGAGGTTAAACACTTCCCTTACAAGCGGCACAACGATTATCATTCCCACAAGACCGTAAACAACCGAAGGTATTCCCGAAAGCAAATCAACGCTCGTACTTACCAAGGCGGTAATTTTTTTATTCGGTGCTTTCGCTGTGAATACCGCACACATTATGCCCAGCGGAACTCCGATGACAAGTGCCCCTATCGTTCCGTAAACAGAGGTCAATATAAACGGCAGTATTCCGAAGGAAGGATCATCGGCAGTTGAGGCCCAACGCGTTCCGAACACAAAATCCTTAAATCCGATTTTACCGATGGCAGGAAGCCCTGATACCAGCAGGAACACCGTTATTATAATTACAAAAAACACCATCAGAAATCCACACAGAGTAAACAGGTATTTCATCGATTTTTCATGCATGCTTTGTGATTTGTTCATTTCGATCACCGTTTACCGTACTACGGGAACAGCACCGGCTTTTTCGATAAACTCATCTGCCGCACCGGAGGTCGCAAACTCAAAGAAATCCTTTGCCGCACCGGTAAGCTCGGTATCTTTCTTTGTAACAAATACGAAATTACGCTGAAGCTTATAGCTTCCGTTTTGAATGGTTTCCGTTGAAGGCTTAACATCATTCACCTTAAGCACTTTCACTTCATCCTTGACAGATGCCAGTGAAACGTAGCCTATCGCATTCGGATTTGATGCCACCGTCTGTACGACATCACCGGTGGAAGTGAGCTCCTGCGAATATTTGCACATATCTTTTGTTTCGGTGATGCTCTCAAAGCCGTCACGCGTGCCCGATGCCGCCTCTCTGCCTATCAGCACGACGGGCGCGGACTTTCCACCGACCTCAGACCAATTTGTGATTTCTCCCTTATAAAGACGTGCCAGCTGTTCAACAGTAATGTTTTCAAGCTCATTATTAGGATTTACAATTATTGCGATTCCGTCAATAGCCACAACCGTTGCATTAAGGTCACTTTTCTCATCATCATTTAAATCACGACTTGAAAGTCCTATATCACATCTGCCCTCCTGTACAGCTTTTATGCCGCTTCCGGAACCGGTGGGGTTATACGTAACCTTCACATCGTCATTTTCTTCCATATATACCTCGCTCAAATAACCGATTACCTTTTCCATCGAAGTAGAGCCGTCTGTAGCCACTGTGCCGCTTAGGGAATCCGAACCCTGCGGATTTTTGCCCGTACTGCCGCATCCGACAAAAAGGCTTGCCATTAATCCCATTAAAACTAATACTGTTATGATTTTCTTCATCAAAATCACTCTCCTTAAAAATTTTATCATTTTTTTGATTACATTAACAGAATACCACCGATTATGTTAATTCCAAAAGTCAAGCCATGTTAATTGTAAGTTAAAATTCAAGCCTTATACCGATTTAATCCTCAATATTTTAACTATACAATATCGAAAATAAAACATACGATATTTAAAAAGTCACGGACTATATCTAAAAAATCATCTTGTTATGCATTTTGAAAGGGCGTATAATTTATGTAAATTATATATTTGGCAAAAGGAGATGCTGGCAATATGAAAGTAACAGACGTTAAAGCCTTCGTCGTTGACTGCTTCAGGACTAACTTTGTATTTATCAAGGTATACACTGACTGTGGCATAGACGGAGTGGGCGAAGCGACCCTTGAGTACAAGGAAAAGGCACTTTTGGGCGCGGTAGAGCACATAAAGGAGTATCTTACAGGGCAAAATCCTCTCGACATCGAAAAGCACTGGCACAACATATACAGGGATGCCTACTGGCGTGGCGGTCCTGTGCTTATGAGTGCGCTTTCTGCGATTGATATGGCACTTTGGGATATACTCGGAAAGCACCTGAATGTCCCGGTATATCAGCTTCTCGGCGGAAGGTGCAATGACAAGGTGCGAATCTATGTAAACGGATGGTTTGCGGGAGCCAAAACACCCCAAGAATTTGCTGAAAAAGCCAAAAATGCCGTAAAGCGCGGAGTAACTGCGATGAAGTGGGACCCGTTCGGAAAGAACTATATGAACATCTCAAACAAGGATTTAAATACAGCATTGGAATGTATCGGTGCCGTCAGGGATGTTGTCGGAGATGAGATTGACTTATTAATAGAAGGTCACGGCAGATTCAACATTCCCACCGCAATTAAAATCGCAAAGGAGCTGGAGCAATTCAAGCCGATGTTTTTTGAAGAACCCGTACCGCCTGACAATTTGGATGCTTTAAAAGCGGTAAGAGATAAATCACCTGTCGCTGTAAGTGCGGGTGAGAGGCTGTACACACGCTGGGATTACAAAGAAATGTTTGAAAAAGGATGTGCGGATTATATCCAGCCCGATATCAGCCATGCCGGCGGTATCATGGAGCTTAAAAAGCTTGCCGCGGAAGCCGAGCATCGCTATCTGGGCTTTGCCCCACACAATCCGTCGGGTCCGGTGGCAAACGCTGCGACACTGAACATAGCCGCATGCTGTCCGAATTTTTCGATTTTGGAAATCATGTACAGTGATGTTGACTACAGAAAAGACCTTACCGACGAACAGCTGGAATACAAGGATGGTTACATCACCATTCCGAATAAACCGGGACTCGGTATCGAAATAAACGAAGAAGAATGTCTTAAGCACCCCTATCAAGTGCACACGCTGCGCCATTATACCGGTGCTCTCACAGACATAAGACCGGCAAAAACAGAATTTTATTTTTGATGGAGGAGATTCATAATGAAAGCAGTTCTTATAACCGGTGCATGTATAAATACCGGTGTTGATATCGTAGAAAAATTCGCATCCGAAGGTATGAATATCGTATTCACCGGAAGGAGTATCGAAAAGGTTCATGCCGCCGAAAAGCTTTACAAGGAAAAATATCCAAATGTTAATATCATAGGCTGTCACATAAATTCACTTCTTGACGAAAGAACCGTCGACGAAGAAGCTGTCAAGGAGCTGTTCAACAAGCTTGACGCGCAGGATATTTTCATAGAAACCCTGGTACTTAACGCAGCCGACCAAGGTCTTAACATAAAGATTTTTGAAAATCCGCTTACAGACTTCATGCGCGTAATAAATACAAATATGACGTGGAATTATTGTATTGCTGAGCAGGCGGCAATCAGAATGAAGGAAAAAGGCGGCGGAGGCATAATTTTTGTAAATTCCAATACAGCGTACAGAGCAATTCCGGACAGAATAGCCTACTCTGCCTCAAAGGGCGGTCAATTGGGAATGATGAGAGCTATGGCACTGGACCTGGGCAAATACAATATTCGTGTCAATGCGGTGCTCCCCGGCATGATAAGAACAGACCGCTGGGAGAAAAATCCTGATTTTTACAAAAATGTACCTTCAAGATACACACCTATGGGTGACGTGGCAACAGGTAGCGATATTGCCGATGCAGTGTGGTATTTCGCCGCTCACGCGCGAAACACCACAGGTGCCGAGCTGGTCGTTGACGGCGGAAATACTATTCAGCTTTATCCGATAATTCCGCAGCAGTAACATGCGTTTTTATTCATAAAGGCATAAATTCCTTCATACAATGTACAAAAGTACAAAGTGTGGAGGAATTTTTATGGCAGAATACAATATCTACAACGATATCTCAAAGAGATCAAACGGAGATGTTTACATCGGGGTGGTGGGTCCCGTACGTACCGGTAAATCCACCTTTATTAAAAAATTTATGGACTTGCTTGTAATACCGAATATCGACAACGCCTTTAAACGTGAGCGCGCACGTGATGAACTGCCGCAGAGCAGTGCCGGCAGAACGATTATGACCACAGAACCGAAATTCATACCGAATGAAGCGGTTGAGATTACTCTTTCGGACAATGCGAAATTCAACGTACGTATGATAGACTGCGTGGGATATATCATTGATTCTGCCCTGGGCTACATCGAGGACAATGCTCCGAGAATGGTTAAAACTCCCTGGTCGGACTCTGAGATACCGTTTTCCCAAGCGGCAGAAACAGGAACACATAAGGTTATATGTGAACATTCAACCATAGGCTTGGTAATAACAACCGACGGAACCATAACCGATATCCCGCGTGCGGAATATGTCAACGCTGAAAACCGCGTGATAAACGAGCTTAAAGAAATAAATAAGCCGTTTGTTGTTTTGTTAAATTCCGTCAATCCCGACGGAGAAGCGGCTCAGCGGGCAAAAGCTGAAATCGAAGCTAAACATAACATACCGGTTCTTTGTGTAAATTGCGCCGAGCTAAACGGCAGTGACATTAACCGCATTATCGAAAAAGTTTTATTTGAATTTCCGTTGAAAGAGGTTGCTATAGAGGTGCCCGACTGGGTTGACGTGCTTGAATCAAATCATTGGCTTAAAGAGGCAATGTATTCAAATATTTTGGATTCTCTTAAGGACGTTTGCAAAATCCGCGATTCAAAGCAAATTCTTGATAGCCTGTCAAAATGCGAATGTATCACGGATTCAAAAATCGATTGTATAAACCTCGGCGAAGGTACGGTTAAATTGAAAGTAAATACCGATGAAAATCTGTTCTATAAGATTTTGGGAGAAAAAACAGGCTTCGAAATAAGCGGTAAGGATAATCTCATGACCTTGATGTGCTCACTTTCGGGTATAAAACATGAGTATGATAAAATATCCTTCGCCCTCCGGGAAGTGAAAGAAACAGGATATGGCATAGTGTCCCCCACTATCGATGAACTGTCGCTTGAAGAACCCGAAATGGTTAAACAAGGTAGTAAATTCGGCGTTCGCCTCCGCGCAAGCGCTCCGAGTATACATATGATACGCGCTGACATTGAAACTGAAGTATCTCCGATTGTAGGAACAGAGAAGCAATCGGAAGACTTAGTTCACTATCTTTTAAAAGAATTTGAGGTTGACCCGAAATCGATATGGGAAACGAACATATTCGGAAAATCGCTGCACGAACTTGTAAACGAAGATTTACACAACAAGCTCTATCG
>CAYRGA010000075.1:0-9203 GCA_964423705.1 uncultured Oscillospiraceae bacterium | reverse complement strand
ACCCTGTCCGCCCGAAAACAAACAATTAAACAACACCCCCGTAGGGGCGGACGACCCTGTCCGCCCGGAAACAAACAATTAAATAACACCCCCGTAGGGGCGGACGACCCTGTCCGCCCGAAAAATAAAAAACATTGGAGGAATTTATTATGAAAAAATTTTTATCGCTGACTGCGGCAATTACGCTAACGATTTCAACGTTAACCATACCCGCCGTACAAGCCGATGCATCATTTACCGACCTTGATGCAGGTCACTGGGCGCATGCGAGCGTATCGCGCTTGGTAGAATCCGGCACGATAAACGGTTACGATGACGGGTCGTTTTTGCCCGATGCTACCGTTACACGTGCGGAATTTGTTAAAATGCTCGGAAAATCAAACGAGAAAAGGGAACAGGACTTTGCCGACATACCGTCAGACCACTGGGCATACGATTACATCATGTATTCGGGTCTTGAAGGTGACAGCGCAAACAGCTTTAATCCCGACGTTGCCATAACGCGTGGGGATGTGGCTAAGCTTCTGTACAAGCGCTACGCATCCGGTGCAAATTCCGTAGCACCGTATCCCGTTACCGGCTCCGGTGACACTGCTACAGCTGCCGCATGGGTATACAACAGCGGTTTAATGATGGGCGATGATATGATTAACTTACGTCTTGAAGATTCGCTCACCAGAGCGGAAGCGGCAGTTCTCATAGTAAGAGCGCAGGATTTGGATTTAACGCAGAAACGTAATTTTATTGACAATTTCACGGACGAATCATATGAGAAAATATATACACATTCCGAGCTCTTTGACAGTGAATACAAGGCGGATGAGGGTATAACAAACGGTGAAGTTGCATGTGCGGCACTCAGATTCCAATACAAGGAGAGAAACCCGCTATATGCTCACTACAGCTATGATACTCAGTTTGATGGTTCGTATTCAAGGCAGTGGGCTATTATGACCAAGTACGCTCTTGAAGGCAGCAAGCTTACAAACACAGAGGCAGACTGTCAAAAAAATGTCACAGTTGCCGATGCTATCGCCATGTTCTCACTTGCCTGCAAAAACAATGAATACTTAACTCTTAATGTAGATACTTCAAATGATGCTGTATATCCCGAGCTTTCAAGCATACAGAAGAGCAAATATCGTGACGCACTGTCATACGCATATAACTACGGCATTTCGCTTTATGCCGATGCCAAAATCAATGCCGACAGACCTATAACCAAAAAGGAACTGGCATGTATCGTTATGCAGTATGATGCGACCTTCGGTGCGAATGTCGCTTACAGATGCGGTTATAACTGCACATATGAACCGACACCGATTCGCCGTGAAGTGGCAAGTTATCCATCAAATGCGCAGGGTTACACCGTTATATTAAACGATATCCCCAATTCGGTATACGAAGCGGAATTTAAGGACATAAAAGGAAAACCGAGCAATTTTACCCAGGGCGGAAAAAGCATAGCGAATATTTTTGTTAATCCGCTTATAGATTTGTGTGCGATAGCATATAATAACGGTAACAGCATATATATCACATACTATCCGACAATCGCGGCAAACACAAATTCGGGTTATGTGTACAGAGTGAAATTTGAAATTGAAAGTGTATCGGCCGGAACTATGTTTTCCGATTTGATAAAGCTTGGTGAAAACACAGAGGATTTTGCGCTGGCAAACGGTGATGTATTCTTCGCTGATGTTCACTCAAATGCGTATCTCAGTGGACTGTATCTCGATTCACAGTTGTTCACTGCAGAGCGCATAATGCGATAAAAATGTGCAATATTTGTCATAACCACCAAAAAAAAGGACTTTTTTAATAAATTTGAGCTGTAAATTTGTTGATAATAACTATTGCATAATTGTTAAATGTTTGTTATAATCGTTGTATACAAAATACTCAGGAGGTAGTAGGTAAAATGAATAAAAGTGAGTTAATTGCTATTATTGCTGAAAAAGCAGAATTAACAAAGAAAGATGCTGAAAAAGCATTAAACGCATTTGTAGATGGTGTCACAGAGAGCTTAGTTAAAGGAGAAAAGGTTGTTCTTGTAGGCTTCGGTTCTTTCGAAACAAAGAAACGTGCTGCAAGAAAGGGTAAGAATCCTCAGACAGGCGCTGAGATCGATATCCCTGCTTCAGTTGCTCCTTCATTCAAAGCCGGCAGAGGCTTAAAAGAAGCTGTTAATAAGTAATTTGTTGATTCAACTGCCCCGCATCTTTCCCGGTGCGGGGATTTTTATTTTAAAAACGGAGAATACTTAATATGAAAACAAAAACAATATCTCAAAAAAGTCTGTTTAAAGAATATATTTCACATTGGTATGTAATTTTACTCTGCATACTGCTTCTTTTCCCGGCATATGTGGCACTGCCGCTTGCAAGCTCCTTTTTTATAACGAAGGGTATAAATGTATTTTGGGCAAGCCTTATCGCCATTGCAATGGCGGGATTTGTGGCTACACTTCCGCTTTTGGTTTTAAATATAAAGCTTACCATCCGTCGCAAGTACTATGCGCTGGCGGTGCAGTTTGTATTGTTTGATATTATAGGAACGGCAATTTTCGTGATAAATCAAATCGGTTTAAATTCTTAGGAGAAGGAAATGCTTAAGCTTTCGGATGTAAAAATTTCAATTTCAAGCAATGCCGATTTTAAGGACATCATAGCAAAGAAGCTCTCGGTCGGTACAGATGAGGTGCTGTCGTATTCGATTGTACGAAAATCACTCGATGCCAGAAAAAGGGGTTCTGTGTTTTGGGTGTATTCCTTTGCCGCTGAGGTTAAAGATGAAAGAGCTGTTTTGAATAAAAAAATCGCCAATGTCAGCTCGATGAATCGGAAAACCTACAACTTTAATTACAAGCAGCTTACCTCACACATAAGGCCGGTTGTCGTCGGTACAGGCCCGGCGGGACTTTTTTGTGCGCTTATGCTGTCGCGCTGCGGCTTAAAGCCGCTGGTCGTTGAACGTGGTGAAAGCGTGGAGGAACGTGCGGAAAGTATCGGGCGTTTCTGGGACGGCGGTATGCTGAATGAAAATTCAAATGTGCAGTTTGGCGAGGGCGGTGCGGGAACCTTTTCGGACGGAAAGCTTACCTGCGGAGTAAACGACATTCGCAAGCAGTTTGTCTTAGATGAATTTGCCTCAAAGGGTGCGCCGAAGGAAATATGCTATTTGGCAAAGCCACACATAGGGACGGACTATCTCAAGGGTGTCGTGGCGAATATCCGCCGTGAAATCATAGCGAACGGCGGAGAGGTTTGTTTTAACACAAGGCTTGACGGTATTGAAGCCGCCGACGGTAAAATAAGTAAAATTCATCTGAAAAATTTGAAGGATGAAACCGAAACGGTTCTTGACTGCGGAATATTGGTAGCCGCTATCGGTCATTCGGCGCGCGACACCTATAAGATGCTTTATGATAACGGTGTATCCATGACGAAAAAGCCTTTTTCGGTTGGGGTCAGAATCGAACACAAAAGGAAATATATAGATATGCTTCAATATAAGGATTCATCGGTCGCCGAGTGCCTTCCTGCCGCTGATTACAAGCTAAGCTGTCATCCCGACGGCAGAGGTGCATACACCTTTTGTATGTGCCCGGGCGGCGTGGTGGTCGCCGGAGCTTCGGAAAGCGGAGGAGTGGTGACTAACGGTATGAGCTACTATGCCAGAGATGCCGAAAATTCAAACAGTGCTCTGCTTGTGTCGGTATTGCCCGAGGACATAAATGGCGATGAAGCCATGGATGCTGTGGAATTTCAGCGAAAGCTGGAAAGGGCGGCGTTTGCATGCGGAGGAGGTAATTATTATGCACCGTGTCAGAGAGTGGCTGATTTCCTTAAACGTATTCCGTCAAAGGCATGCGGTACGGTAAAGCCGAGCTATCTGCCCGGAGTGAAGTACACTGATTTGTCAGAGTGTCTGCCTGACTTTGTATACCGTACTCTTTGCAGTGCGCTCACGGAATTTGACAGAAAAATGCCGGGCTTTTGCATCGGTGATGCACTTCTCACAGGCGTGGAAACGCGCTCAAGTGCTCCACTTCGCATTGAACGCACGGAAAGCATGGAAAGCAGCATTGGCGGTATTTATCCCATAGGAGAGGGTGCCGGATATGCCGGAGGAATAATGTCCTCTGCCATCGACGGTATAAAGTGTGCCGAGAAAATCGCTGAGCTTTTGTCATTTTGATGCCATCTCCCTCATATATATTGTCGAGGGAGTGATATCATGAAAATAAGAACATGGCACATTATGGGCGCCGTGTTTACGGCTTTTGCCGGTGTGATTTTGCATTACGCATACGAATGGTCGGGATTTCTGCCGGCATTTGCGGTTTTCGGCTCGGTAAACGAAAGCGTGTGGGAACATTTAAAGCTTATTTTTTGGCCGACTGTAATTTTTGCCTTTTTTGAATATGCTGTCTATGGTAAAAATACCTGCGGATTTTTTGTATCGAAGTTTTTGGGGACAGTCGGCGGAATGCTGCTCATAACAGTCGGATTTTACACGTACACGGGAGTTCTCGGAAAAAATATCGGCGCAGTTAATATACTTCTGTTTTTTGCCGCATGTGCGGCTGTGTACATCATAAGCTATCGAAACATAAAGAAAGTCGGAAGAAATTCTGAGCTTTTTGACACGTTTGCATTTATTTTACTGCTGGTTATAGCTTGTGTGTTCTGCGCATTCAGCTTTGAAGCACCGAATGTGGGGATATTCTCCGCATAGCATGTACGCTGATACAGAAAAAATATTTCGATTATAAAATAACCAAAATCCACGTCAATTTTTTGATGTGGATTTTTGCTTGCTGCGAATATTGATTACATATAAATTCATCGGGGATCTGCCACGTGAAAATATCGTCTTATGCCGAGAAGAATTTTTTAAGCAATGTTTTTTCAAATACGAACAGCAAATAAAATGCGATAAAAACGATAATTTCGGTTACAAAGCCGTTAAGATTGAAAAGCTCGGTCAGCATGCCCGAAATTCCGATGCATAAAAGTGGGTAGATAACGCTGTCCGTTATATTAATTCGTAAGCCGGTCACATAAATCAATCGTCCCATACTCAGTGAAAGATTAAACAATTCACTGACGTACAGCAGGGCTATGTACGCATTTATGCCGTATTTCGGCAGAAAAATCCATATTGCTGCGATTCTCAGACACGAATCCGCTATGTTATAATGCAGATTGCTCATTTGCTGGTTAAGCCCTTTAAGCATACTGTCTACCACGCTGTCGAGATACATGAGTATAACCAGCAGTGAAAGCATGCCGAGGTAATAGCTTACCTTGCTGTTTTTGTACAGCAAGTGTGCTATCTCATCGTGGTATTTATAAAATATATATGCTGCGGCAAAGGCGAATATCAGTGTGAATTTAATAGCAAGGGCGGCTACATGTTTAATGCCGTTTTTGCGAAGGGCGGCATTCATTTCAGACATCTCCGGCACAAGCATAGATGCGAAGGATTGTATAAATACGGTTGGGAAAAGTATGATTTGCATTGCCATAGCCTTTATGATTCCGTATTCGCTAAGCGGATTTAAAATGCCGTACCTTCCGAGCTGCTTGGGTATGAGTATGTTTTCGACGGTAACCAGCCCTGTACGGAGATATGAACCCAAGGCGACCGGAGCACATATATTTAAAACACTTTTTGCCGTAACGGCTTCGGAGGAGATACTCTTTTTAAAGGTTATTTTGTACATGATAAAATCATATATAAAAGCTGCGATTTCCGAGAAACAGTTTCCTATGATGATGCTCATATATGCATAAGGAGTGCCGCTGTAATTTTTAAGTGTATATACGGTAATGAAAATCGAAGAAAACTCTTCCAAAATCTGGCTTCCCGTAATGACGGTGGCTTTTCTGACGGCTATAAATCCGCCGCGGAATACGGCTGACATACCCATAAACGGCAGACTTACAGAAAGAAGCTTGAGCGCGGGTTCGCAGTCGATGCTGTCGGATAAATAACCTGATATGTAACCGGAAGCTGCATACAGTGCGACAGCGGCAAAAAGTGAGGCACAAATCGCTACTGTAAGGCATTTTTTGATTATTTGAACCTTGGAGCATGATTTTCTGCCGAAACTTTCCGATACAAGTCTTGTCGCGGCAAGTCCTGTGCCCGATACTGAAATTGTGGCTGCGAAGGAATATACCGAAAATATAACGTGGTAAAGCCCCATTGCCTCCGCACCGGCTTTGGCGGATATGTATATGCCCGAAAATATTCCCGCAAGCCGTATCACTATCATAGAGCCGGTCATAATGAATACATTTACGATGAAAGAAGTTTTTTTCATGAAATAATCACCGATATAAATTTATGCAAATAAAAAAATAAATATTTTCTTTTTGAGAATAATATGGTATACTATATGTGTTTGAGTTAGTTATATATAAAATTCGAGAAAATTTACGGTATCGGTAAGGAGTATAAATTAATGAAAAATGACAAAAGTTCCAACTTTATGAAGGGTGCATTCATACTTATAGCGGCGAATATAATAGTTAAGCTTATAGGTGCGGCATTTAAAATACCACTTACATATTTGCTGCACGAGGATGGCATGGCACTTTTTACTACGAGCTACACAATGTATACATGGCTTTTCATAGTGGCTACAGCCGGTATTCCGGTCGCCATATCGCGTATGATATCCGAGGCAAGGGCAAAAAAGAATTACGGCGAGGTCAAGAAGATATTCGCCGTAAGCTTTAAGCTGCTCGCGGTCATAGGAATTGTCGGAAGCTGTATATTGTTTTTCGGAGCCGGCTTTTTCGCCGAAAAAATGGGAAATCCCGATGCGAAGCCGGGCATCATGGCGATAGCTCCGGCGATGCTTTTTGTATCGTTTATGAGCGCATACAGGGGTTTTTTTCAGGGGCATCAGGATATGTATCCGACAGCACTTTCTGAGGTCAGTGAGGCACTTGGAAAGCTGTTGATAGGATATTTCGGGGCATACTACCTTTTGAAATTCGGTGTAACCTATGCTGCGGCGGGAGCGGTTTTCGGAGTGGCAATGGGCGGATTTCTCGGCTTTGCCGTTTTGTTTGTATTGTATAATATAAAGAAAAAGAAGATTTATTCGGAAGCCTCCGTCGGATTTGTGCGTTCGGACAGAACTATCCTTTCGGAGCTGGTGAAAATAGCCGTTCCGATAACTATCGGTGCGTCTGTGTTCAGCCTTACCAGCCTTATAGATATGGCAATGATTATGCGTAATTTACAGGAGGCGGGCTTTAGTCAAAAGGAAGCGAGATTTTTGTGGGGGTCGTATTCGGGTTACGCGGTGCCGCTGTTTAACTTGCCGCCGACACTTATTTCGGCACTGAATATAAGCCTTGTTCCGGCAATTTCGGGTGCCTTCGCCATAGGCAGAAAGGATGTCGCCAGAAATGCCGCCGGTGACAGTATCTTGATTACCGTTTTGTTCTCATTGCCTTGCGCTGTCGGAATGGCAGTCCTTGCAGAACCGATTTTATCAATAGTATATCACAACACAAACGCTACTTCCACGCTTGCGATTTTAGGGTATGCGGTAATTTTTGTGTCTGCCGTTATGGTTACAAATTCCATATTGCAGTCTATAGGTAAGGAAAGAATCCCTGTTATCAATATGATAATCGGAGGTATTATCAAGGTGATAGTAAACAATCAGCTCGTAAAAAATCCCGATATCAATATAAACGGTGCGCCAATCGGCACAAATGCATGCTATATAGTTATTTTGATACTTAATATCATATGGATAAAAAAAGAATTGAATATAAGTTTTTCAATAAAAAAATATGTTTTAAAGCCGATTTTGAGCGTTGGAGTGATGGCTGCGGCGGTTATAGCAGTTCATAACCTCACATCGCCGCTCGGAACCGCCGTATCGCTTTTGGCTTCGGTTATGTGCGGTGCGGTAGTGTACGTTGTTATGATTTTCGCGGTTAGAGCAGTAAACGAAGAAATAATCGAAATAATACCCGGTATGAAAAAGGTTATACCGCTGCTAAAAAAATACAGAATACTCAGATAGGAGAAATTTAATATGCGATTGGATAAATATTTAAAGGTGTCAAGGCTCATAAAACGCAGAACGGTTGCATGTGAGGCGTGCGAACAAGGAAAAGTCACGATTAATTCTAAGGTCGCCAAGCCTTCCGCGAATGTTAATGTAGGTGATGAAATCGCGATTACATTCGGTGAAAAAACCGTGCGTGTTCGTGTGGAGAAAATTTCGGAGCATGCTTTAAAAGCCGATGCTTCCGATTTATATACAATATTGTAATACAAGTCGAACTTTCGGCATAAGTATAGTTATAAATATTTTATAACTGTATTTGGAGGTACCGGCAATGGATGAAAAGAGAAGTATAAAAACGGTTAAAACCGAAACGGTTCACAATGTCATAATGGAAAACCGCAAAAAGGTGAGCGTTTCTGGTGTCGATGATGTGGAGAGCTTTAATGAAGAGGAAATAGTTCTGCATACCGAAAATCAAGAGGTTTTGGTATTAAAAGGTGCAAACCTGCATATAAACAGATTGAACGTTGACAGCGGAGATGTGAATGTAACCGGTGATATAGATTCTATGGAATATGTGTCCGCATCACTGAAAAGCAAGGGAACAGGCTTGTTTGGAAGAATGTTTAAATAGCGGCGGTGATTTAGTTGGAATTGTCCGTATCGCATCAGGCGTATGTATTTGGCTGCATGATTCTGTGCGGAGTGCTGTCGGGCGTTATTTTCGATGTGTTCCGAAGTATCAGAAAATGTACAAAAACGTGCAGCTGTGTTATTGCCGCACAGGATTTGCTTTTTTGGTTTATAGAGCTGTGCATCGTGTATGTGACCGCATTTGAAGTAAATAATGCACAGCTCAGATTATACGAGGGGGTCGCACTTGTGTTGGGAGCGGTATTTTATTTCATGACCTTTTCGATGTATGTGGTTCGCTTTCTTTGTCGGGTGATAATATTTGTAAAAAAGCTGTTGGATTTTGCTTTTGCTCCGATTTTCAGATGTATAAACATATCGGCTTTTTATATTAAAAAGCTTTTTGATGTGCTTAAAAACCGAATAAAGTCTTTGAAAACCGGGACATTCGGCATCGTTAAGGATAAATTAGGCAATGTTAAAGCTTTGTTTAATAAAAAATTAAAAATATTGGAAA
>CAYRGA010000074.1:6768-9221 GCA_964423705.1 uncultured Oscillospiraceae bacterium | reverse complement strand
AGATACATGCGGATAAATGATATTACTATTACCGCCATAAAAGAATGTTTTATTGTTTCTTCGGAAAAAGGAGAAAATACTATGATAGAAAAACGTCCATCATACGCACTTTCCTTTTGCATAGACGGACAAATCACCTATGTTCACAACGGAAAAGCCACCGTATCAGACCCAAGCTGTGCGATTATTCTGCCCCAGGGGCAAACCTATACTCTGGTGCGTGACAAAAGCGGTAGCTTCCCGGTCATTAATTTCACGTGCAGTGAGCTACTGTGCGATACGATCACATCACTGCCACTGCAAAATGCCTCCATGTATATCACTCAGTTCAAAAAGCTCCGTTCACTTTCTCTTTTCGAAGGGAACAAAGCCGAAATGATGAGCATACTGTACCACATGTTTTATCGCCTTTCCATGGAAAGCTCCGAATGTAAGGCAATTCTTCCTGCAGTGACATATATAGAAAACAACTACAATAACCCCGATATCACAAATGCCTTTCTAGCGGATTTATGCAGCATAAGCGAGGTATATTTCAGGCGGCTTTTCAAAAAGCAATATAAAATATCACCCGGTCAATTCATCTGTGATATACGCATAAAAAAAGCCAAGCAACTTCTGAGCGAGGGCACACTCAAGGTATGTGCCGTCGCCGAAAAATGCGGCTTTGCCAATCAATATCACTTTTCCAGAATGTTTAAGAGTAAGACCGGAATCACACCCGGTGAGTATATGAAAATTAATAAATTCTCCGAAATTTAAATAATAAACAGAAGGATAGGCAGAATGATTCTCTGCCCCTCGGATTTATTCATGTGCATCGACACTATTCTGTCAATTTATCATGTCGTTGACTTCTTTGTTTTAAGCGAATTTTCAGTACCGTATATGCCATGCACACACCGATGCTCACGATATACACCGCCAAAAAGCGCACCGTATACCTCTTTCCTATCCGCCATACGCCACCGTTGTCCAGGAGCATATTTGTGATTTTAAGCACCAAGCAATGTGAAAGGTATATGATGTAACCGGATTTATCTATCAAGCTAAAAAATTTAAAGCGACACAGACTTTTTATCTTAGTTAACGAATGTGCAAATACGAACATCACCGCCGCCACTCTGTACATCATCATTATAGACTCTATACACGGACTGTAACGCTCGAAAACGCTGCTTGCCAATGCCGACGAAAGGCAGAACACGGCACACAGCGCGAAAAGCACGTATATAAACCTTCTGTTTCTTCTGAATATCTCGACCGTCTTTTCATAATTCATGCCAACATATGCACCCGCTGTCCACCAGAAAAAATACGTTGTGAAAATCCTGTCGGAAAATCCAAATTCGTACGACGACACAAACAGCCTAACTACATTTACATAATTCTGTCCGAAAACAAGCATTATCAAAAATGCCGCCGTCAGCATAAATGCGGGATGAACCCTTTTAAAAAGCCACACCCACAGCGGCATTAATGCATAGAACTGAACTATGAATATCACGAAATAAAAGTGTCCCCAAGCCTCTCCGGAATATATATAATACCAAAGCTTACCAAAGCTGAAGCTCAACTCCTCAAACATGCAGCCGTATGCATAATACACAGCCACCCAAAGAATGTAAGGTACAACTATGGAAAGTACACGTTTTTTATAAAATTCCTTGGCATTAAAGCCGTTTTTTTCTATACTTAAAAACTGCTTTAAGCCGCTTAAAAACACAAAGCCGTACACTGCGAAGGATGCCGCCTGCCACAGAACATATACCGCCGCATATTGCACGGAATCGCGCCGGAGCAAGCTCACGGCTTCCGAGTTTACATGTATGAATATAACAGCCAGACAGCAAAATATATTCGTAATTGACAATTCGTATTTCCTATTATTTTCCATATATTTTTCCCCGTATTTCAATTTTTTTAGTTCTGATTCTGTCATTTTGCAATCCTTTTTCTTCATAATGCTGTGAACCATCAAGCTCAACAATCAATCTTGCGCTATGACAGTAAAAATCAACAATATAGTCATCAATCACTTTTTGCCGCAAAAATCTAACAGGATAGTTTTTCAAGAAATCATACCATAGATGCCGCTCCTCTTTTGTCATGTTTTTACGCAGTGACTTCGCATTGGTTGTTAAATCTGAATTATGTTTTCTATTCATGTATCCCTCCACCACCTTCGGTGGTCCCCCTCCCTTTAGGCAAGGGAGGCTTTTAGCTAGATTATTCCGCTTCGCTCCATAGCTAAATTGTTTCTCTCAAAACAGCTAAATTAAATTCGCCTTTAGCTGACCGCAAGGTCAATTTAGCTACGAAGTAATTTAGCGTGCGCAAACACATTTAACTCGCCGTCAGGCGAATTTAGCTATGATTTCAAGCTTTGATTGAAATCATTATACCATGAAACAAAAATACTTGCTTGCAAGGGTATTTTTGTGAAGCCGTCA
>CAYRGA010000074.1:0-6668 GCA_964423705.1 uncultured Oscillospiraceae bacterium | reverse complement strand
CAAAGGCGAAGCCTTAAAGGATTGCGAAGCAATACTTACTGTGTATATTATACCATGAAACAAAAATACTTGCTTGCAAGGGTATTTTTGTGAAGCCGTCAATATCACAGTGTGTGCTGCGCACACAAAGGCGAAGCCTTAAAGGATTGCGAAGCAATACTTACTGTGTATATTATACCACAATCCCCTTTAAAAAGCAACATTTTACCATACAACAACATACCTTATTTTAATGTTTGAGCGCCCTGTGTGCGGGAGGACATGGTCGTCCGCATCGGCATTGCCTAAACGGCAAAGCTTTACTCGCCTTCGGCTCAGACAAGCGCTAAACGATTGCCACGGGCAATCAGCGCTCCTACAATCCCAAATCCACGATTTCAACCTCTGTGACAGTTTCTGCGCTTTCGAGGTCTTTCAAAACCATAACCTTTGCCGAGGTGTAATCCATGGCGGTTGTTGTGAAGGGTATTGCCGTGCCGTTATACACGGCGGTTTTGTAATCCACCAACTGACTTATACCTTGAATGTCCGTTTCGTATAATGCCAAAATGACGGTACAGCCGTTAATACTGCTGTTTCCCGTAACAATGAAGGTGTCTCCGCTTACGGAAGTTGAGGGCATTTGTACATAATTATACTTTATTACTCTATCAAGTGCTGACGGTATATTATATGATAAAAACAAGACAACCGTTATTATGGCGGCAGCAGGCAAAGCTACGGATTTTATAATACCGAACTCTGTAACTGCTATATCTCCTTGCGCATTTGCGTATTGCATCACCTTAAGAAAGATTAAAATACCGGCTTCTGTAAACTATATCGGCATGGCACCATTTATGGGCGCAACGAATCTTAATACGATTACCGTTGACAATAAAAATAGCGCTTACAAAAGCAGTGATAACATGATTTTCACCAAGGATGGCGAAACACTTGTCATAGCATTATCGGCTGAAAACGTTACCATTCCCGACAATGTCAAAACCGTTGGTATGTATGCATTTTTAATGGCTGATATAGAAAATCTTACTTTGCCGAATTCGCTTAAAGCAGTACCAATGGCATTTGTGCAATGCGACATTCAAAACGTGTACTACAAGGGTTCTAAAAAAGAATGGAACAATTTTATAGCCGGAAACGCCTTTGACGATGAGTATAATACAAATCCCTTTGCATATTCAAACATACACTATACCTACGGTATATCGGCATCGATAAGCAGCGGAAAATTCACCATAGCAGTGGATGATGAATATATCGGAAAGATCGTTATTCTCGGTCTGTACAAGGACGGACAGCTGACAGAGTCACACCATGTGATATACAGCGGAAGTGATTTGGTATTCGATACCGCCAAAAACTACACCGAAGCCAAGATTATGCTGTGGGATAACCTTGACGACATGACACCCCTGTTCGATGTGTATTTCGTGAAAAACAAGTAAGCCCTGATAATAGCGATATAGCGATTTTAGACAGTGTTCTAATCGTTTTATTATCGGATGTATAATAACGCCAGAGCGCAAAATAAAAAAGAGAGCATATTTACCCTATATCCCTTATGACGTAATCGTCAGAAAAATCGGGATGGCGGGACTAAATATGCTCTTTTACATTATAAAATCGCTGTAATTTCCAATGCGTAACGAGTTCTACCACACCATAAATTATTCGTCAACTCCTACCGACTTCCAAAATATGTATACACCTAAATTCGTAAAAATTATAGCTGAAAAGATTTTTGTGATAAGCGTCACGCGAATGTGAGCACACATAGTAATTTGTGCCGCGACGATTTTTCACAATATCGGTGAGAACCACCGTGTGATAAAAATCCCCCGCCGCATTGGCAAACTGTATGATGTCACCGGGCAATGCATACCTTAAACGCACCGTTTCCGCCACAGGTCCGACACCGTGGTTATTTACCATAAAATCATAAAAAAATTCCACGCCCGACCAAGAGGGTGACTTATCGTTGCCGTCGACATAGTACCAGCCGAGTTCACTTGAATAATTCATAATTCCGCTTCCGGCATACACGCACTGCGAAGCAAAAGCGGTACAGTCACCACCAATATCTGAATAATCATAATACTCGGGGTTTCTGCCGAGTGCCCATTTTTCGGCATAATCCACAGCCTTTTTTCTGTCATACTGAACATATTCCATAAAACCGCCCCCTAAACATACTATGCCGAAGACAGATATGTGTTACATCGCTGAGCTTTTGCGAATAAGTGAAGCATTTCATCATAAAATATACTATCAATCGCAAAGTGAGGTTAATCATATGGTGATTCACACTGTTTCAATCGGCGATACTCTCGCAAAATTGGCGGACACCTACGGCGTTACGGTATCTTTGATAAATGAGCTTAACGGACTGAACGCTCTGCCGTATTTGGTTCCCGGGCAGGCACTTATAATTCTGATTCCGAAAACGGTTCACACGGTAAAAAGCGGAGAAAGTCTGTTTTCGATAGCCGATACATATGATACGGACATTATAAAGCTGCTACAGAAAAATCCGTCATTGATAAAAAATACCGAAATCTATCCGGGGCAAAAAATAATAATAGAATTCGAAAACGAAGAAAATCAAAGGCTCAACATTTACGGCTTTGTATACCCGAATGTACGCGAAAGCGTGCTGCGCCGTGCACTTCCGTACGTAAGCGCATGTGCGGTTTTCGGCTACGGCATGCGCGACAACGGCTCACTCATAGACATCGATGACGAAGCTGTCATTCGCCTATGCTATGAATACAAAACCGCACCGTACATGCTACTTACCTCTCTTTCCGAGGACGGCAATTTTGACAGTGGCATCGCCTCAAGGGTATTTAACGACACCGCCCTGCAAAACCGTGTAATCGAAAACATCCTCAATGTCATGAACGGAAAGGGCTACCTCGGTCTTGACCTTGACTTTGAATACATAGGCTCAGAGGACAGAGAGGCATATACGGCATTTGTTCGTAATGCCACTCGGCAATTAAACCGAAACGGTTTTAGTGTAAACGTCGACCTCGCCCCGAAAACTTCCGATTCTCAGCCCGGAACTCTGTACGAAGGACACAGTTATGCGGATTTGGGAAATGCAGCGAACACCGTTATGCTTATGACCTACGAATGGGGCTACACGTACGGTCCGCCAATGGCAGTGGCACCGATTGAACCCGTGCGCAGTGTAGTAAGCTACGCCGTGCAAAAAATCGATAACAAAAAAATCCTTATGGGTATACCGAACTACGGCTACGACTGGCAGCTTCCATTTGAAAAGGGTGTCACGCGCGCACGCGGAATCGGAAATATGCAAGCGGTAATGATTGCAGCGCAGTACGGTGCCGAAATTCAGTTCGACACCGAGACTCAGACACCGTCCTTTGAATACTTTGCCCCGAACGGCTCAAAGCATGTAGTATGGTTCGAGGATGTGCGCAGCATCCGTGCAAGGTACGCAATAATAGATGAATTTAGCCTTCGAGGCGGCGGATACTGGAATCTGATGCAACCCTTCGACTCGAATTGGTCATATGTCATGAGCCGCTATAATATAGCCAAATTAAATTAAAGCGCATCGTAATTTGCTATTGCCACTTCGGTGTAATTGTGATATGATTAAAATACAGGTTTTATGATTTTATACAATAGGATATCGGAGATTAATATTTATGAAAAAGAATTATGCAAGAGATATTTTTAATAATTTACAAGGATTTGACGGCAAGACGGTCACTGTGGGCGGCTGGATAAGGAATGCCAGAATCGGCAAGGATTTCGGATTTTTAAATCTAAACGACGGAAGCTGCCTTAAAAACATACAAATCGTGATAGAAAGAGAGATTTTGTCAAATTATGGCGAGATAGCCGCTCAAAACATCGGCGCGGCTGTCGTTGTCACCGGGGTTGTTTCTCTTACACCCGACATGAAGCAGCCTTTTGAAATAAAAGCCGAAAGCATTTTTGTAGAGGGAACCTCCACACCCGACTATCCAATACAGCCAAAACGACACACAGCTGAGTTTCTGCGCTCTCAGGCATACCTCAGACCGCGTACAAATCTGTATTCTGCTGTTTTCAGAGTTCGAAGCCGTACGGCATATGCCATACACCGTTTTTTTAACGAAAGGGGCTTTGTATACGTAAACACACCAATCATAACCGGTTCTGACTGCGAGGGTGCCGGTGAAATGTTCCGCGTAACGACACTTGACCATGAAAATCTGCCGAAAACCGACAGCGGAAAAGTCGATTTTAAAAGTGACTTCTTCGGAAAAAGCACCAATCTCACCGTTTCGGGACAGCTTGAGGGCGAAACATACGCAATGGCATTCGGCAAAATATACACCTTCGGTCCTACCTTCAGAGCCGAAAATTCAAATACCGCAAGGCATGCTGCGGAATTTTGGATGGTAGAGCCCGAGATAGCCTTTGCCGACTTAAACGACGACATGGAGCTTGCGTGGGACATGATAAAATACATCATTGAGGATGTGCTTGAAAATTGCAGTGATGAAATGGAATTTTTTAATTCGTTTGTCGACAAGGAGCTCATAAGCCGTCTTAAAGCACTGACAGAAAGCGAATGTCAAAAAGTCACTTACACCGAAGCGATAAAACTCTTAAAGGAAAGTGGACACGACTTTAAGTATAAACCCGAATGGGGACTGGATTTGCAGACGGAGCATGAGCGTTACCTCACTGAAAATGTATTTTTCGGTCCGGTGTTCGTAGTGGATTACCCGAAGGAAATCAAATCCTTCTACATGCGCCGAAACGATGACGGAAAAACCGTAGCGGCGATGGACTTACTCGTGCCCGGTGTCGGCGAAATCATAGGCGGAAGCCAGCGCGAGGAAAGGCTTGACCTTCTGCTCGATAGAATGAAGGAACTGAACCTAGATGAAAAAGACTATTGGTGGTATGTAAATCTGCGCCGTTACGGAAGCACAAGGCATGCCGGCTTTGGCCTGGGCTTTGAGAGGATGATAATGTACCTGACCGGTATAACCAATATCCGCGATGTCATCCCATATCCGCGCACCGTGGGAAATGCCGAGTTTTAAAGGAGGTTCGCATGAATAACATTGAAACAGAAAAAAAGTTTTTGATACGTTTTCCCGACGAAAAGCTTCTTCTTTCACAGCCAAACTGCAAATTAAGTGACATAGAACAGATATACCTTGCCGATTGCGAAAACGGATTTTCGGAAAGAATAAGAATGAGGAAGACCGGCGGCGTATGCAAATACTACCATACCCAAAAAAGGCACATAACCGCCATGAGCCGCATAGAAAACGAAAGACTCATCACTGCCGCCGAATACAGTGAGCTTAAATTAAGAGCCGACCGAAACTTAAGTATAATCCGAAAGAAAAGATACTGCATACCGTATATGGGGCATGTGCTTGAAATAGACGTTTTTCCTTTCTGGAAAAATCAAGCCTATCTCGAAATAGAGCTTAATTCCGAAAACGAGGTATATCAGATTCCGAACTACCTTGAAATAATAAGAGATGTCACACTTAACAGAGCTTATACTAACCGTGCTCTGGCTAAAAACATTCCCGATGAGGATTAAAAACTAAAACCCTTAAGAGCTTTTTTGACTCCTAAGGGTTTTATCGTTAATTAAATGAAATTGTATTTTTTCGCATATGAACACTTAGTACAAGTCCGGCTGCGATAAAATTCGTAATCAGTGAAGAACCTCCGTAGCTGAAAAACGGAAGCGGAATACCTGTAACCGGCATAAGACCTATGCACATACCGATATTTTCAAATATATGTGCCAAAAACATACACGAAACACCGACACAGATGTACTTGCTCATATCACTTTTAGCGCGGTAGGAATTTGCCACACATCTGTATACTACGGCAAACAGCAAAAAAGCAACCGCCAAGCAGCCGATTAAACCCAGTTCCTCACCTATTACCGCAAATATAAAGTCCGTGTGCTTTGCCGGAAGATATCCGAGCTGATTTTGAGTTCCCTGATACAAGCCCTTCCCAAATACCTGACCCGAGCCAATCGCAATCTTCGACTGAATTACATGATAACCGGCTCCGAGTGGGTCGCTCTCCGGATTCAAAAAAACTCTTATTCGGTTTTTCTGGTAATTCTCCAATAAAAAGAACCATGCCATCGGGATTATACCTACCACCGTACCTACTGCGGTGATAATGTATTTATACGATATTCCCGCTACGAAGATTATACCGGCGAATATAAAAATAAACACCATGGCTGTTCCGAAATCCGGCTGAAGCATAATCAAAAACAGCAGAATACCCATATGAGCAAGTAGCTTTAAAATGTTTTTGGGTTCATTGAGCTCATCACCGAAGTCAGATACTCTCTTTGACAATGTGATGATAAACCCGATTTTGACAAATTCGGACGGCTGTATTCCTATACTGCCGAAGCGTATCCAGCTCTTACTTCCCGTGTCCTCTCGTCCGGTACCTATCAGCAATACCAAAACAAGTAAAAATATACACATCGCATATATAACCCGCCAAGCGCTGCTGATTTTCTCATAATTAATCGATGTACATATTATCATCAGTATAAAGCCGATACCGGCGGCAATGCTCTGTATCAGCACATATTTACCGCCCTCAATGCTGTGTGTCGCACTTGAAATCATCACTAT
>CAYRGA010000073.1:0-9288 GCA_964423705.1 uncultured Oscillospiraceae bacterium | reverse complement strand
GGCAAATATTATGGCAGATATGGCGGAAATTCCGTTTTATGATATTAAATCTATAAATTCAAACGGCAGCGTGGAGTACAAGGTAAATGACGAGCTCACGATATTGTCGGTTTATTATGATATAAAAAAGACCGAGGGCTATGTCCTGGGCACTGACGGTATGTATTTTGATAATACTCTTTGTGCACAGGAAAAAATGAAGATAGACGATGATTTTTTTGAAACCGAAAATATAGATTATCCGCAGCAATATGTCGGCAAATATGTTGATATGTATTATACGGGCGAAGGTATGAATAAGACGGCGGTGATATGTCAAATATCGCCGCAGGATGATTCAATTGTGATAAATGCGAAGGATTTCGATATATTTACGAAAGATTACAAGGTTAAGTATCGAAAGGATTCCAAAAAATCTGCGTATTTGAACGTTGACAGAAGTGCTTCGGTAATATATAACGGATATGCTGTTTCCACTGAAATATCAAAGCTTTTCGATGTCTTTAAATGCGGTGTCTTGACACTTTCGGATATGGACGGCAACGGAAAATACGACCATGTGATAATAACAAATTACATGAACGTATTCAGCGGATACTGTGATGAGGTCACGGAAACGTTTTATGATACACTCACTTCAAGGTCATACTGCATGAAGGATTATTCGGTTGTAAATATATATAATCATAATTACGAAAGAATCGATTTTGATATGCTTTCGCCGGAATCTGTACTTATGGTGGCGGATTATCCCGGAAAATATATAGAAATCATTTCAATCAGCGACATTGTCACCGGTGAGGTTGAAAGTATCAGAACAGTAAATTCAAGTGAAATCAAAATAACTGTAAACGGTGAAGTATATTCTGTTTACAAAGAAATAAATCCGAGAACTCAAAAACCGTACAGAGATGTTGAAGCGAAGCCGGGATATTCATATAAGTATTACAGAAATATTTTCGGAGATATCGTTTATTCACAGACTTCATCACGCGGAGCTTTGCTTGTGGGGTATTTGGTGGATTTCTGTAGGAAAGATGGAATCAACTCTGCTTTAAGCTTCAGAATTTTCGGCGAGGACGGTAATATGCATGAGTATTCCTTGGCGGACAAAGTGATGGTCGACGGAGATAAGGTAAAAGCGGAAAATGTACCGTCGGGTTTGGTTGATTCCGATGGGACGGTAAACCCGCAGATAGTGTTGTATTCGCTGAATAAAGATAATGAGATTGAAAGACTTGATACCAAGGAATTGGGCGAAAATGAAAGCGATGAGGCTTCACTTCTGTTGTTTGATGATTCAAAGGACGACTCGCTTACGGTCTTTTCAATGGGAACTACCGCTAAAAGACGCTTCGGAAGAAAAACTCTTGTGGGAGCTTCCACAAAAATATTTAAGGTCCCCGAGGATAAGGTGATAAAAGACGGGAAATACCGCGAATACATGTTTTCAATAGGTGCTCCGTCCGATTTTTCGGCAGATACAAAAATGTATTATGCAGGGTACAAAACAAATATAAAGCATGTGTATTCCGATATACTTGTTCAATATGCCGATGCAAGTACAAGCTATACCGACCCCTCTAATCTTTTGCTTGTGGATTGTATCATGCGTACGCACAATTCGGAAGAAGCGGAGTGTGATACTGTCTGCGGACTCAGCGGCGGTGCTTCGGTATCTGTTTTTGTTTCTGATGCTTTCCCGAAGGGAAAAGCACTTCCGAAAAACGGTGATATAATCCACTATGTACAGAATGCGGCAGGCGAAATGACAGATTATGTGTTGGTGTATGATTATAAAAATGATGCCTTGCCGTCGGAGGTTCTTTTTGATAATGTAAAGTGGAACGGCAACATACTGGGAAGTGCATCAGGTTCATTATCGCAGCTTTTTATGTGCACATACGGCTATGCGGCATTTAAGGACGGCGTTTCTGTTGCCATAGCTTCATCCGCGGACGGTGACTACATTAATGAAATCACGGATGCTATAGATTTGTCATCGTTTTCGGTTATGGTTTACGACAAAAACGTAAGACCCGGAGCATCAAATACATATATTGGCTCTGCAGAAGACATAAAGGATATAAACACTTGGGGAGCACCGGATTGCTCAAAAGTGTTCGTACATTACAGGTATGCCTCCGTTAAAGACATAATAGTATATAAGTAAATACAGTTCGCAGAGATGTCAGGCTTCGCATTTTACTCAGATTTAAAGTGCATTAATAATACACGGGGGTATAAGTATGAAGAAATTTAATATTTTGGATTTTGGAGCAAGGTCTGATGATGCTTTGATACAGACCGAGCAAATACAAAGTGCAATCGATGAATGTTTTGTATCCGGCGGCGGAGAGGTAGTCATTCCGAAAGGAAAATTTGTAATCGGCGATATTCGTCTGAGGAGCAATATCACTCTGCATCTTCTTGAAGGGGCTGAACTTTTGGGAAGCACCAATCCCGATGATTACCTGAATATTTTGTCGGATGTCATGGAGCCGCTTGACGAAGCTATGATTAAAGCACAGGTGCACTGGGATTTTTCGAGAATAGGAAATTACGAGGATGCCAGGTATATATATGACAATCCCGCAAATAGATGGAATTATGCAATGATAAAAATTGTGAATGCCGAAAATGTATCGATAATCGGCGAAAACGGTTCGGTCATAGATGGCAGAAACTGTTTTGATTCTGTGGGCGAGGAGGACTATCGGGGGCCTCATGGTGTGAATTCACACAATTCCTCAAACCTGTACTTTTCAGGCTATACGATGAAGAATACCGGAAACTGGGCACATTGCATATTCAGCGGTTCTAATATAAAGGTTGAAAATGTGACTGTCCTTGGCGGTCATGATGGTGTTCATTTCAGAAGCTGTGACAATGTAATCGTTAGAAATTGTATAATAAAGACCGGTGATGACTGCGTTGCGGGCTTTGATAATTTGAACATGTGTGTAAGCGACTGCGTATTTAACGGTGCGTGCAATGTATTTCGGCTTGGCGGTGCGAACATATTGATAGAAAATTGCGATGCATACGGACCGAGCGAATATCCTTTCAGAGGTTCTCTTACTGCCGATGAAAAGAAAAATATGGTAGCAGATACACCGAACACCAGAAAAAATCTGGCATCATTTTTTACATATATGGTGGATAAATCGAGAATCTTGCGTTGTAAACCCGTAAATATAAAGATAAAGAACTGCAGGGTAAACAGGGCAGATAGGTTTTTCAGACTTAATCTTTCGGGCACAGAGAAATGGCAGGTCGGACCTGCTCCCGACGGGGTGATTTTGGAGGATATCATATGCGAAAACGTCAAGCATTGGATAGTTGCGTACGGTGCGCCCGATTCTCCGCTTGGTTTAAAAATGAAAAATATAACCTACAGTGCTGATCCCGAATACAGTGATATGGCACTTATGCATTGCGGAAATTATGACAGGATAGAACTTGAAAACATCACAGTAAAAGGACTTTCCGCCAATACACTTATACGAACCTGGGGAGAAGCGGAGCATATTTCGGCATTTAATGTGACTTTGGATGGCAACGCTGCTTATGAGCTTGTGTCGGTATCGGATGAAGATTTTGACACGAGGTTTATTTAGGAATACAGTGATGTTATTTGAAGTTTATGCGGTATTGGTGCGGTGATAATCCCATATATTGTTTAAATAGCTTTGAAAAGTACGTCACGTTGTTAAATCCGAGATATTCGCTTATGCTTAAAACACTCATGTCGTCGTTTGCGAGCATTTCACTGGCTATTTTGATTTTTTTCCGTATTCTGAATTCGACAGGAGAAAATCCGGAATAATCTTTAAAAAGCTTGCGGAAATATGTGGTGCTCATATTACACATATCGGCAATTTCATCTATGGAGAGATTTTGCTTTATGTCGTTTTCAAGGTAGCTGATGCCGCTTGCTATGCTTTTGTATTTGCTCAGCTTAAGGCGACGGTCCTTATCGATAGAACCGAAGTATGAGAGCATTTTGTATGCAATGGATTTTATTTCGGCCATTTTTTTGATTGGCTGGTCATTCGCATTCAGAATGTCCAAAAACATGTCATATACAAGCTTTTTGTTGTTCAATTTAAAAATTTTCATGTTGTCCGCCAGATAAAAAGCGTTTCCGTTTTCATCGGAAAAATCCATGTCAACAAGGATATCATCTATGCCGTGGCGGTCATATGTGGAAAAATTAAAAAATTGCGAGTTATACTCACAAAACGGAGGAAGATACACCACATCTCCTCTGGCGGCTGTTATTACAGTTCCGTCGGAAATGGTGTACGTGCAATCGCAGTTTAGCAGAAAAACAAAGCCGTGAATTTTCCGCGGACTTCCGATTGTCGAAAATGTTTCCCAAATGTTATGACGCTTTTGACCTTTTACAAAGCAATTCGATATGTTAAAGTTTTCGCTTACAATATGTCTTAATCGTTTGATCTCTGACATGTTATCACCGCCTATAAAAGCAGTATAATATATTGTGTGTGTAAAAGTCAATATCTGTTTTGAAATATATAAATATTGTTTTGATTTGTTTATTGAAAAACGCTGTATTTTGGGTTTATACTATATTGGTCGCAGAAATAAAATTGTTTATTGTTTTAACAGTATGAAAGGAATATTCAAAATGTTGTACACTGAAAAAAATAACGAGGATGCATTGTTGTCAGATAAATATGAGGTTGCTTTGATGAAGTGCGGCAGCAAGGAACCGGTAAGGGTTTTCAAAAGCCTTGTATCGACAGCAAGCGGAGAACATATCTTGCCGGAGAAACTGACCGCGTTGTATGATGAGATTGAAAGAGGCTCAATGGTAAATAAATCATATTTTGCGGTTGTGGAAGCTCAGAGCGTCATGGATATATGCGTAAAGTATAACGGAACTTATGAAAAAATAGAAGTTTTGGGAAAAACATTTTCAAAAGCATCGGACGGAATTGTGTTCTCGGTTTTACCGGATGAGGTTGTTACGGTTAAGCTGGATTCGGAATATAAAGAGTGTCTGCGTATAATTTGCAATAGCCCTACCTGCCTACCAAAAGACAAGGATAATTTTATTGAATTTAAGCCCGGTTATTACACGATTGAAAATTGTGAGTATATAACTGAGGGAAAACGCGGCTTTCCGATTATCGACCGTATATCGGATAATACGACGGTGTATTTGCACCATGGGGCGATAATCAACGCGGCAATTGTACTGGAAAATAAACATAATGTTAAAATATGCGGCGGAGGTATGATAAATACCATAAGCAGATGCTATGAATTTGACAATGGCTTTGCTGGTGAAAGCATATACGGTCCGTTAAAGAAGTATGCTTATCCTGCCGTATATATAAAGACCGGTTGCTCCGATATTAAAATAGAAGGTATAACCATGAATTGTGAATTCAGAGGCATTGTTGTCCGAAACGGTGATAATATCGAGATATCAAAGGTGAAGGTGCTTACAAATTGTATAAATGCGGATGGGATAAATATGATGAATGTCCGTCATGTTAAAATATGGGATTCGTTTATTCATTCGCACGATGACGGTATTGCGATGTTTACCTCATGCGATTCCATAACATACCTGGATGATTCGGAATGCAAGAATCCCATTCCCGTCACCGAAGATATAGAAATATTTAATACACGTGTTATCAGTGCATCAAGGCCGTTTTGTATAGGCGGTCATGCGACAGGAAGTACAAATCCGCACGACAGAATAAACAATGTATATATTCATGACATGGACCTTACTAATTATCGCCGATATTACGGCTTTCATGATATTGAGCATGCACGTAAGTGGTCGGGAATAATTCGGTTGCTTTCACAAACCGAGCAGATAATATCGAATATAAGATTTGAGAATATTGTGTGCCATAAAAAGATAGATTACGAGGGACAGCCTATACATATTGAGGTCAGAGGAAGTGATGGAGCTTCCTATACCGAAAGAGGCGGCTACAAGATTGAAAATATTTATTTTAAGAATATAAGCTTCAGAGAAATGACAGATACGGATTTGCCTATAGGGATTTTCTGCACGGCTGATAACATGGGTGACGACTATTGCATAGAGAAAATAACCTTTGATAATGTAGTCTTTGGCGATGCAAAGATGATAAAAAGTGATAGGTACATAGAGGAAAAAGGTAAAGTATTTGATATAGTCGTAAAATGAATTTGAGGTGATACGGATGTCAGTAACGGAAAAAGACAGGGTATATTTGAGTGACAAATATAATGCATCATATATGGAAAACGGTGTTGAAACCGGAATACCGGTATATGTCGGTTTGCTTGCGGACGGAACGACAAATAATATTCCGCTGCCCGATGAAATATATAAGGTTTATGATGGTCTGGGGATGGGAACCAAAACGGTTAAAACATATTTTTCAAGCTTTGAATTTGATTCAAGGGCGAAGGTATGTATCAAAATGCCTGATGGCACCTCCGATATCAGCGTGAAACCACTCCGGTACAAGCAAAAAGTTGAATTTAAAGACGGCAGGGTGTATTTTGAAGTGGAGGATACGGTGTATCTTGCCATAGAGCCTGACGGTGATATTTTCGGCTCTATACATATTTTCTGCAATAAAAAGAAGGAGTATAATTTTGAAACGGAAAATGTAATTATGTTTTCAAACGGTGTCTATAATTCCGAGAATTGTGAATATATCAGGGTTGATGAGCACGGAACACCGATTATTGACCAAATAAAGGATAATACAGTTATCTATATCGGTAAGAATGCCGTTGTAAATGCGGCGATAGAGCTTGTCGGTGTGAAAAACGTCAAGATATTGGGAACGGGCATAATTTCCCTTATAGATAGGTGTGACGGTGCGGCGGAGAATTTTGAAGGCGAACGTTTTTGGGGCTCATTTAGGTATTATGCCAAGCCGAACATACTGATAAGGAGCGGCTCGGAAAACGTGGAAATTGACGGTGTGCTGTTGAATTGTGAATTTCGCGGAATTGTTACCAGGAATTGTGAGAATATCGTCATAAAAAATGTCAAGATTTTTTCATCGACGGAAAATGCCGACGGCATAAACTGCTATAATACATCAGATATGCTTGTGGATAACTGCTATATCCAGTCCGCCGATGACTGCTTCTGTATGTATAACTCATGTGATTCGATACCCACATTGTTCGATGAGGGCTATGATGATATAAAGGCAATTTGTAAAAATGTCGAGGTTAAAAATTGCTTGATGAGCAGTAATGCCAGACCGGTAGTGCTTGGCGGTCATGCCACCGGTGAAACGAAGCCACGGTGCATAATTGAGAATATATATATGCATGATTGTGAGATCGTGTCGACTCCGTATCGTATTTTCGGAAATACTGAAGAATATTCGATGTATTGGAGCGGTATTTTGCGTATTTTGTCGCAGAGTGAGCAGATAGTGCGAAAGCTGCGCTTTGACAATATCACGGTGAATGTGACCTTTGGACATAACGGTAAGCCGTTTCATCTTGAGGTAAGGGACAGTAAAAATGCATCTTATACCGAAAATGCGGGCTATAGAATAGAAGATGTGATTTTTTCAAATATAAATTTTAACGGCGATACTTCCAAAATGCTGAAAAGTCTTTTAAAATGCCGAGCCACTAAGGCTGACGGAGATAATCCGTGTATCGAAAATATTGCCTTTAAAAATATCCGCATAGGCGGGCAAAAGCTAAATTCCGATATGCTTGTTTCGGAGGGACCGGTATATGGCATATCGATTGAGTAATCTATCGGTAATTGCAAAAAATAAAGCCTTGAAAACGTATAATTATTAAATTCTTTTAAAAATGTTCTGGATAAGTATAAAATGAGCCGATTGTCATCTGCTGCTTTAAACGATAAATGATAATCGGCTCTTTAACTCTTTTCGCCGTGTTGGTTATTCTTCCTTGATTCCTATTCCCTTTATAGGTTTTCTGTTTAGCTCCGACTGCAACATGTCAAGCGCTTCACCGAATCTTTGATAATGAACTATCTCTCGCTCGCGTAAAAATTTGATTACATCATTTACGTCCGGGTCATCGGATAGTCTTAAAATATTATCGTATGTTGCTCTGGCTTTTTGTTCTGCAGCCAAATCTTCATTTAAATCCGCAATCGGGTCGCCGCTGACTGCAAGATAGGCTGCCGTGAAAGGTGTTCCGTTTGTATTTGCCGGATACACACCGTTGGAATGATTTATAAAGTAGTTGTAAAAGCCGCTGTCCTTCACCATAGCGGAATCTATATTCCTGGTGAGCTGATACACCAATGCTCCCACCATTTCCAAATGTGCAAGCTCCTCATTTGCGATATCATTTAAAATTCCCTGAGTTTCCGGTGTCGGCATCGAGAATCGCTGACTTAAATATCTTAGGGAAGCACCGAGCTCGCCGTCGGGACCGCCGTACTGGCTCAATACAATTTGTGCCAGACGCGGATTCGGATTTTTGATTTTTACCGGATACATAAGCTTCTTTTCATATTTCCACATTTATACACACCTCCTATATCTGCCAAGGCCATTTGTATGACGAATCGACCCACTCAAACGGTACCTTATCGGTTGAATCCATGACACACACAGGACCGTATTTTGATACGTAATCATGCTTGAGGCTCTTTGCCGCAGCAGCTGTCTTTACAAACATACCAAGTGCCTCTTCGTCATTCGGATGTGTGTCTAAAAATAAATTGAGCTCCGTAACGGCAAAGTCAAGCTGTTGAATTTCAAGCAACATTTTTGCTTTGTCTGTATCGGAGGGTTTTTCCGACGGCTGCGAATTTTTGATGCTTTCGGATATATTGTCCGAATTGCTGTTTTCAATATCACTGTTTTCGTCACCCAAAGGGCAAAATGGGGTTTTTGGATATATCATCATTTAGCCTCCTTACTTTTGAACGGATTCATTATCGGTTTTTCTGCGTATTCGCTGAATGGAATATCAAGCTCTTTAAACAGTGTTCCGCGATTCAGAGCTTCTTCATTACTGTACAGGTCTTTAAATTCTTGATACGGAACGTACGCAAAGCCCGGCCTTGCATTTTCGCACACAAAAGGTATATTCACCATAACACCTCCAAAATATTGTTCATAAATATATTATGATGTGCATATAAATATTGTTCCTAATTCATTCATGCATAATTTTTAAAATATTTTTTTGAAATCCTTGACGAAATATGCTATATTTTATATAATTAAAATATAATGTATTTTTTGGAGGTTACTATGAAAAAGTATTTTATGGAAATGCTTTTTA